>JACZQS010000046.1 GCA_022545625.1 Pseudomonadota bacterium | reverse complement strand
GGAGTTAGTACTATTCATCATGGGTGGAATATTTGTCGCCGAGACGGTGTCGGTGATGCTGCAGGTGGTTTCTTTTAAACTGACAGGACGTCGAATTTTTCGCATGGCCCCGCTGCATCATCACTATGAACTGAAGGGCTGGCCGGAACCCAGGATCATAGTGCGTTTCTGGATTATCACGGTGGTACTGGTGCTAATAGGTCTGGCGAGTTTGAAGGTTCGGTGATGTTATCGATGAATAATAGCCAATCGAAACAGCACAAAGACCTGAACTACCTGGTAGTCGGACTCGGTGTCACCGGTTTTTCGGTTGCTAAATATTTACTCGCGCATGGATACCGTTGCCGGGTCCAGGATACCCGCGATATTCCCCCTTTTATTAAACCATTACAGGGTATTTACCCTCATGTCGAAGTCAAAAAACAGGTGCTCGATGGCGAACTGATAGCCTGGGCCGATGTATTGGTAGTCAGCCCCGGCCTCTCCATCCGGCGAGCGGATATCTTGCAAGCGACTGAACTGGGCAAATCGGTCATCGGCGACATCGAACTATTTGCCCAGGCAGCCGATAAACCGGTGATTGCGATTACCGGCTCGAACGGAAAAAGCACGGTCACCAGGCTGGTCGGAGACATGATTATCGCTGATGGAAAAGCAGTCGGTATCGGCGGCAATATCGGTATAGCGGCGTTGGATTTACTCTCAACCCCGGTTGATTACTATGTGCTCGAGTTATCGAGTTACCAACTGGAAACCACCCAATCTCTGAAGCCAAAGATAGCCGCCGTGCTTAATTTGTCGGAAGACCACCTGGATCGTTATCGCAGTTACGCCGATTATATTCAGGCCAAAGTACATATCTACGACGATGCAGACGCCTGCGTGAGTAACTACGATGATGAAGGCACGAAGCACGATACCAACGATATCCAGTTCAGCCTGAATCCCGAAGCCGGGGTTGAATTTGGAGTGATCGATAACGATGGCATTTGCCTGGGCCATCGTGGTGACCCCTGGCTCCGGGTCGACGAACTGAAGATTTCGGGTAAACACAACTGGGCCAATTGCCTGGCCGCGATGGCACTGGCGCATACTGTCGGCATATCCCGAAAGGCCATAGTCGAATCACTGAAAAACTTCGAAGGCATACCACATCGCAGTCAATGGGTCGCCGAGAGCAATGGGGTGGAATGGATCAATGATTCCAAGGCGACCAATGTAGGGGCTGCACGGGCGTCGATCGAGGGTCGTGATCGCCCGGTCATCCTGATCGCAGGAGGGCAATCAAAAAATGCCGATGTGGGTGCCCTGGCTCGGGTCCTGAAGGAACGCGTCAAGCTGGTGTTGTTGATGGGTGAGGATGCGGACAGGATGGAACAGGCCTGGCGTGGATCAACTCGTATTGAGCGGGTTGACAGTATGAAATGTGCGGTAGCCCGGGCCTACGCCAATGCCAAATCTGGAGACTGTGTGCTACTCGCACCCGCCTGTGCCAGCTTCGATATGTACGAAAAGTTCGAGGCGCGTGGCGATGATTTTATCCAAAACGTGCGGAGATTGATCGATGCCTAACCTGGCTGGTCAGGCGGTACGGGCAGACAGCATCGCGGCTCAACCGACGATTAATTTTGCGCCAAATATAGACCGCTGGATTTTAATGCTTTATCTGATCCTGATCGTCATCGGTCTGGTGATGGTGGCATCGGCATCTATAGCTATTGCCGACCAGCAAACCCAGGACCCGTTTTATTATGCCAAACGCCAGTTTTTGCGAATTCTGCTGAGCCTGATGCTGGTATGGCTGGTCTGCAAAATACCGCTGGAATTCTGGAAAAACTACGGTATGGCATTGATGCTGAGTTCAATCGTATTACTTGGTGTGGTACTGATACCGGGAGTAGGGCATACGGTAAATGGCAGTACGCGATGGCTAAATTTCGGTGTGTTTACGTTTCAAATATCCGAAATCTCGAAACTGTTCCTGGTTATTTACCTGGGTGGATACCTGGTTAGACGCAGCGAAGAACTGCAAAACAATACGATGGGATTCATCAAACCCATGTTGGTGTTGGCTTTCGCCAGCGGGCTGCTGATTCTGGAACCGGATTTTGGCGCAGCGGCAGTTTTATTACTCACCGGGTTGGGGCTTGTATTCCTCGGTGGGGTACGATTCTGGCATTTCCTGGTATTTCTAACCGGTACTTTGGCGATCATGATATTACTCGCTGTTTCTTCGCCTTATCGCCTGGCGCGCATTACCTCATTTATCGACCCCTGGGCAGATCCGTTCAACAGTGGATTTCAACTGACCCAGTCGCTAATTGCGATTGGCAATGGTGGCTGGTTTGGTAACGGACTAGGCGGCAGCATACAGAAGCTGTTTTATTTACCCGAGGCCCATACTGACTTTCTTTTTGCAATATATGCCGAAGAATTCGGGCTGGCGGGTACAGTATTTCTGGTTTCCCTGTACGCTTTATTTGCCATTCGCTGTTTTACGATTAGCAAGATAGCGCTGCTCGGACGACAGGCGTTTGGTGCTTACATGGCCTATGGCGTTGGTCTGTTGATTACCATACAGGCGATAATAAATATCGGTGTCAACCTGGGTGCCTTCCCCACCAAGGGATTGACCTTGCCGTTTGTCAGCTATGGTGGTAATAGCATTATTAGTATGTCATTAGCGGTGGGCCTGGTTCTTAGGGTCTATCTCGAATACAAACAGGCTGAATATGATTCATCACAGGTAAAGAGTCCGCGTTCCAGGCGCTACACCTATCATCGGGTGAGCACATGATTCAACAGACTCAAAAACCTATCGTGGTCATGGCCGGGGGCACTGGAGGGCATGTTTTCCCAGCACTCGCTGTAGCCGAATACCTGCGTCTCGAGGGTGAAACCATCGTCTGGTTTGGAACCCGCGCCGGCATCGAGGCGCGTGTCGTGCCCGCAGCCGACTTTGCGATCGAATGGCTCAGTGTACAGGGCCTGCGAGGCAAGGGACTGGTAAAATTGATACTGGCGCCTTTCAGGTTAATACACGCATGCTGGCAGGCATTTATGGCCCTGACGCGACTGCGTCCTAAAGCCGTCCTTGGCATGGGCGGATTTGTTTCAGGACCCGGGGGACTGATGGCATGGATACTGAATATACCGTTATTCCTGCACGAACAAAATTCGGTGATTGGATTAACCAACCGCCTGCTGGGTCGACTGGCCAAAAAAAGCTATTTTGGGTTTCCCGATGCGTCCGGGAAAATGCCACGCAGCGAGTGCATCGGTAATCCAGTTCGCCGCGATTTGATTGGTCTCCCGGCTCCCGAATTAAGGCTGGTGGGCAGGGAAGGTAATCCTGTCAATTTACTGGTTGTCGGCGGTAGCCTTGGCGCTGCTACCTTGAATCGGGTAATCCCCGAGGCAGTATCACGACTGCAGACCACTGAAAGGCCTGTGATCAAACACCAATGTGGCAATGGGCATGTAGAATTCTGCGAGGAACAATATAGGCAGGCGAATGTCGAGGCCGAGGTTTTCGGATTTATCGACAGTATGCGGGAGGTTTACGAATGGGCGGATCTGGTTGTTTGTCGGGCCGGCGCGCTGACCATTGCCGAACTCACGGCCGTCGGAATCGCGTCCATCCTGGTGCCTTATCCGTCCGCAGTAGACAACCATCAGTTTTACAATGCACGATTTCTCGAACAACATCAGGCGGCACGTATACTGCCGGAGGATAATCTGGATGCAGTGACCCTGGCTTCACAGCTGCGATATTTTGCGCAAAACCGGGATGCCCTGATCGAGATGTCGATGCGGGCACGTTCGCAGGCAATGACCGATGCTACCGAACAATTAGCACAGGGCATTCTGGCAGGAGCCTTATCGTGACCGTCAGTGCTAAACATTTTATGCGGCGCATCAAGAATATCCACTTTATTGGTATTGGTGGTGCAGGCATGGGTGGTATTGCCGAGGTATTCCACAATCTGGACTACGTCATCAGTGGCTCGGACATTGCCGAAAACTCGATGGTGCAGCACTTGCGTGACCTTGGCATCGATATTCATATCGGCCATCGCAGTGAAAATATTGACTCGGTACACGTGGTCGTGGTTTCCACTGCGATCGATAAAGACAACGCCGAGATTGTCGCTGCCAGAGAGCAGAGAATTCCGATAGTGCAACGTGCCGAAATGCTCGCCGAACTAATGCGATTCCGGCGTGGTATAGCGATTGCCGGTACGCATGGCAAGACCACTACCACGAGCCTGGTTGCCAGTGTCCTGGCGCAGGGGGATATCGACCCGACTTATATAATTGGTGGCAGGCTCAATAGCTCGGCCAGTCATGCAAAGCTGGGGTTGAGCGATTACCTGGTTGCCGAGGCTGACGAAAGTGATGCCTCGTTCCTTTATTTACAGCCGATGATGGCAATCGTTACCAATATCGACCAGGATCACCTGCCAGCCTACGAAGGTGACTTTGGGCGGCTCAAACGAGCCTTCATAGAATTTTTGCATCATCTGCCATTTTACGGCCTGGCGATTGTTTGTATCGACGATCCCGTGGTACGGGAAATCCTCGGAGAAATTGCACGACCTATTTTGACCTACGGCGAATCCGAAGACGCCGATGTGCGAATTTCTGCGATACGGGCGGACGGTGCGAGAACAAAATTTTCGGTCGTCCTACCCAATCAGGGCCAGACACTCGATATCGATTTGAACATGACTGGAAAACACAATGCGTTAAACGCTACTGCCGCGATCGCGGTCGCCTGGGAGCTTGGGGTCAGTCGCGATGCGATGCAGGTTGCCCTGGCCGAGTTCTCAGGTATCGGGCGACGATTCCAGATCAGCGAAAACGTACGGGTAGCCGCGGGTAAGGTCATGCATATTGATGACTATGGTCATCACCCGGTAGAAATCAGGGCAACGCTCGAGGCGATTCGCGAGGCCTGGCCAGAAAAACGCCTAAGCGTAGTTTTTCAACCGCATCGATACACGCGTACCCGCGATCTGTTCGAGGATTTTGCCCAGGTGCTCTCGGAAGTTGATCACCTGGTATTGACCGAAGTCTATGCGGCGGGAGAAAACAATATCAAGGATGCCGACGGTCGGGCGCTGGCAAGATCGATCCGTGTGCGCGGCAAGATCGATCCGGTATTTGTCGAAAATCTCGACGCGCTACATGAAGTTGTCGATAGTCTACTAGAGGATGGAGATATATTTTTGACCCTGGGCGCGGGCAGTATCGGAGCCTGGTCGACAGAATTTCTCGCGCAAAGTCATCGGTCAGGGCAGGAAAGATGAACGTGGCCGAATCAATGACATTGCGCGGAAAACTACTGGTAGATGAACCCATGTCCAGACATACCAGTTGGCGCGTCGGTGGAACCGCGGATTACTACTATATTCCTGCCGATCTGGCAGATTTGCAAATGTACCTGGCATCACTGGAACCGCGTACAGCGGTTAACTGGGTCGGCCTGGGCAGCAATATGCTGGTGCGTGATGGTGGCATTCGTGGTGTCGTAATAGCGCCGTTAAATGCCCTGAAAGTACTCGAGTTGCGCGATGACGGCAGTATCTATGCCGAATGTGGTGTGACCTGTGCAAAACTGGCCAAATTCTGCCAGAAAAATGAGCTCACCGGTGGAGATTTTCTGGCCGGTATTCCCGGTACCATCGGTGGCGCGCTGGCGATGAATGCCGGTGCCTTTGGCAGCGAAACCTGGCCCTTCGTGGAACGCGTCAGGATGATAAACCGGTTGGGCCAGTTACTCGACCGGGCAGCGGCAGAATTTGATGTAGCTTATCGACGAGTGAGTCAATTCCCGGACGAATGGTTTGCTGCCGCATATTTTCGATTTGCGCCACGTCCTGCCGGGAAGGGATCTAACATCAGGCAATTACTGGATAAGCGCAATGACAGCCAGCCCATCGGGTTGCCGTCCAGCGGTTCGGTATTCAAGAATCCAACCGGTCATCATGCCGCCAAACTGATCGAAAGCGCTGGCTTGAAAGGGCATAAGATCGGCGAGGCCCGTATTTCAGAAAAGCACGCTAATTTTATTATCAGTAGCCAGAAAACCAGTGCCGCCGATATCGAGGCCCTAATTGATTATATCCGGCAAACCGTCAAACAAAAATTCGATGTCGATCTGGAAACCGAGGTGCGTATTCTGGGGCAGGAATCGTCATGAATGAAAATTTAATGCCCAGATCGGAATCAGCCATCCGGTGCGGCCGGGTCGCAGTGCTGATGGGCGGACTGTCTGCCGAACGCGAAATTTCTCTTAAGAGTGGTCATGCGGTTCTACAGGGATTAAAAAAGGCCGGGGTAGATGCCTTCAAGTTCGATCCACATCAAGACTTGCTCCGCCAGTTGCTCGAACTGAAAGCGGACCGGGTATTCAATATATTGCATGGTCGCGGTGGTGAAGACGGCACTATCCAGGCGGTACTCGATATGCTTGGCATGCCTTATACCGGCAGTGGTGTCGCCGCTTCGGCTTTGACTATGGACAAGCTGGCGACCAAGCGATTGTTACTCGGCAGTAATATACCAACACCGGATTACATGGAACTCAATAGTGAGGACGACTGTAAACGGCTGCCGGGTGATCTCGGGCTTCCGGTTTTCGTCAAACCTGTGCTTGAAGGTTCCAGTATAGGCATGACTCCGGTCTACGATGCGGTTGACCTGGTCCCTGCCTGGCAAAAGGCGAGTGAATTTGGTGATGTGTTTGCAGAGATACTAATCATCGGCTCCGAATACACAGCTGCATTTCTTGACCAGCAGGTTTTACCGTTGATCAAGCTGGAAACGCCGCGGGAGTTTTATGATTACGAGGCCAAGTACTTTGCCGACGACACGATCTACACCTGCCCCAGCGGCCTCGATGACACCATGGTCGGCAATATTAATCGACTGGTCGAGCAGACCATAAAAGTGACCGGCGTGCGTCATTGGGGCCGGGTCGATTTAATGCTGGATACGGCAAACCAGCCCTGGATTATCGAGGTCAACACCACACCCGGTATGACCGACCATAGCCTGGTGCCGATGGCGGCCAGGGAGGCTGGGCTCGACATGCCTGATCTGGTGCTGAGGATTCTGGAGTCGACATTATCAGGAGATAAATCGCATGTTTAGGTTATGGAGTGAAGCCGTTCAGGCTAAACGGCAATCGGTCTCAGCGGCTAGATCCGAGTTCAAGTGGCGCCGTTCCTATAGTTGGCTTTTACTATTAATGCCTTTTATTGGGACGGCTGTATATCTGTCGTACCAGGACACATTGTTGCCGATAAAGACGATCCAGTTATCCGGTACATTTCGGTATATCAATCAGCAGGAAGTCGAATCGGCCGTACAACCTGCCATTGGTGAAGGCTTCTTTTCGCTGGATATCAATCGGGTGCAGCAAACTCTTGGCGACAAGCCCTGGGTTGAGTCAATTTCAATTCGCCGCATCTGGCCTGATCGCCTGGATATAGCAATTGTTGAAAAAAGACCAGTCGCTCGTTGGGACGATACCCATCTGCTCAGCGATAAGGCTGTCGTCTATCGAGCCCGGACTAAAGCATTTGCCGAATTACCACTGGTGTATACGGCCGGTAATAATCCAAGGCAGATGTTAGATCTTTACTACCGGCTCGCGGGGCGATTCGCGGAGTTGAATGAAACCCTGGTAGCGGTCCGCAAAGACAGCCGCGGCGCACTCGATATGCAGCTTGCGAATGGGTTGAAAATTAAGGTCGGTAGATCGGATATTGAGCGCAAGATCGCTCGTTTTATGGTGATTTACCGTGCGCATATTCTGCCCAGGCAAGCAGATATTCAAGCGCTTGATTTACGTTATAGCAATGGATTCGCCGTGGCCTGGAAAGAGGAAGTACTGCAAAGTCGAGACGAAACATCCCTGTGGAGAAACAATAATGTCTAAAAAGGAGACCAATAGCCTCATTGTCGGGCTAGATATTGGCACCTCGAAGGTAGTTGCGATTGTTGGTGAAATTACCCTGGAGGGTGATATCGATATCATCGGTATCGGTACACAACCCTCGCGCGGCCTGAAAAAGGGCGTCGTGGTAAATATCGAATCGACGGTACAGTCAATTCAGCGCGCGGTAGAAGAAGCCGAGCTGATGGCCGGTTGCCAGATTCGTTCGGTTTATGCTGGCATTGCAGGCAGCCATATTCGCAGTATCAATTCGCATGGCATCGTCGCCATAAAGGAGAAGGAAGTTACTGCTGCTGATGTCGCGCGGGTAATCGACGCCGCCAAGGCCGTCGCGATTCCGGCCGACCAACGTATCATACATGTATTGCCACAGGAATTTGTGATCGACAATTCGGAGGGAATCCGGGACCCGATCAGTATGTCCGGGGTGCGCCTCGAGGCCAAGGTGCATCTGGTCACCGGTGCCATGAGTGCGACACAAAATATTATCAAATGCGTTCGGCGTTGTGGGCTTGAAGTAGACGATATTATCCTTGAGCAGCTGGCTGCCAGTGCTGCGGTGTTGACCGACGATGAGAAGGAATTAGGTGTTTGCCTGGTAGATATAGGTGGCGGTACCACCGATATTGCAGTTTTTTCAGACGGCGCGATCCGTCATACCGCAGTCATTCCAATTGCCGGGGATCAGGTCACCAACGACATTGCCGTGGCATTACGCACACCAACCCAATATGCCAATGAGATTAAAATCAAATACGCCTGTGCACTTCGACAGCTTGCCGCTGAAGACGAAACTATCGAAGTGCCTAGCGTCGGCGACCGCGAACCGCGGACACTGGCGCGCCAGACTTTGGCCGAGGTAGTCGAGCCACGCTACGAAGAATTGCTGGGCCTGGTACAGGCCGAACTCAGGCGCAGTGGATTTGAAGAAATTTGTGCCGCCGGTGTGGTGTTAACCGGTGGCAGTTCGAAGATGGAAGGTGCAATAGAGCTGGCGGAAGAAATTTTCCATATGCCGGTTCGACTGGGCTATCCACAACATATATCGGGTTTGGTCGACGTTGTCCGCAACCCGATACATTCGACCGGAGTTGGATTGTTGCTGTTTGGAAACCGGCAGCAATCCGCATTGTCCAGCTACCAGCTGGACGAATATTCTGAAGCCGGTATTTGGAGCAGGATGAAAAGCTGGTTTCAGGGTAATTTTTGAGGGCTCTGTCGATCATTCAGAGCATGGTTAATTTTTAGCAAGAGAGGGTATTAAAATGTTTGAACTAATGGATTCACATTCCAGAGATCCGGTGATCAAGGTCATCGGCGTTGGCGGCGGTGGTGGTAATGCCGTACAACACATGGTGTCGGCAGGCATCGAGGGGGTTGAGTACATATGCGTCAACACTGACGTACAGGCACTCAAAAAAATAGATGTTAAATCGACAATGCAAATTGGCTCCAGCATCACTAAGGGTCTGGGAGCAGGTGCGGACCCGGGTATTGGACGCCAGGCAGCACTGGAAGATCGCGAGCGTATCCAGGAGGCGATTGATGGTTCCAATATGCTATTTGTTACTGCCGGTATGGGTGGTGGTACCGGTACTGGTGCAGCACCGGTGATCGCCCAGATCGCCAGGGAAATGGGAATTTTAACCGTTGCCGTGGTGACTAAACCTTTTGCGTTTGAACGTAGCAAGCGCATGGCGCAAGCCGAAGCCGGTATCAAGGAGCTTTCGTCTGTGGTTGATTCATTGATCACAATTCCCAATGACAAGTTAATGCCGGTGCTCGGTAAGGAGACTTCGTTGCTTGAAGTCTTTATGAAAGCCAACGATGTACTCAAAGGTGCTGTTCAGGGTATTGCTGAACTGATTACCTGTCCCGGTTTAATCAATGTTGATTTCGCCGATGTGCGCACGGTCATGTCGGAAATGGGTATGGCGATGATGGGAACAGGCACGGCGACAGGTGAAAATCGTGCCCATGAGGCCGCGACACTGGCAATATCATCTCCGCTACTCGAAGACATTAATATTTCGGGTGCCCGGGGCATATTAGTCAACGTCACCGCGGGCCTGGATCTGGCAATCGGCGAACTCGATGATGTGGGTACTGCGATTACGGAATATGCCTCGGCTGACGCCAATGTCGTGGTCGGCACAGTCATAGACGCCAACATGCCGGAAGGCGAATTACGCGTCACCATGGTTGCGACCGGTCTCGGCGGAGACAAGATTATTGCCGATACGTCAATTGCCGCTATTAAGCCGGAGAAAAACGGCGAGATAGATTATAAAAAGCTGGAAAGACCGACGGCCATCCGTCAGAAAATTGTAGGCGATACGGTCGAGATAGCCGGGGACAAGGAGAGCATGGAGTATCTTGAAATACCTGCCTTTCTGCGTCGCCAGAACGACTAAAGGTACCGGACCCTCCTGCTAAGAACCGGTTCAGGGATGAACCGGTATTCTATTCCGCTAATTTACCTGCCGCCAGACTCCTATGAAATGGAATTGATGCGCTCAGCCTGAGACTGCAGACTGGCAAGCGCCGATCGGGCTTCTGCCAACTTTTCGCTCTCCTTGTTGACTACCGCGGCAGGTGCCCTGGCAACAAAATTTTCATTACCCAGTTTAGTTTCAATACGTTTTGTCTCCGCTTCGATTTTCTCAATGTTTTTCTGCAAGCGTTTTAATTCTGCATCCTTGTCGATCAGCCCCGCGAGCGGAATTAATAGACTCATATCACCGACTAGCGATGTGGCCGACTCGGGTGCCGTATGATTCGCTTCGAGCCAGTTGATCGATTCGAGCCTTGCCAGGGATATTAGCAGGGATCGATTTTGGTCAAGTCTTTGTTGATCCAGGCTATTGCCATGGTGGCAATAAACCGGCAATGGTTTACCCGGCTTGATATTCATTTCGGAGCGAATTTGACGGACACCCATGATAAATTGTTTGACCCACTCGATCGCCTCGATTGCGCTGGTATCAATCAGCTTGTCATCGGCCTGTGGATAGGCACAGAGCATAATCGTTTCCCCCTTGACCGACGCCAACGGGGCGATGCGTTGCCATAGTTCCTCGGTGATATATGGCATGATCGGATGCAGTAATCGTAATACCGTTTCAAGCACGGTAACCAGAGTATGCCTGGTGGAAGATTTTTGCCTGTCGTCGTAGTCATCAGAATATAGAACCGGTTTGGACAATTCGATATACCAGTCGCAGTAATCATTCC
>JACZQS010000045.1 GCA_022545625.1 Pseudomonadota bacterium | reverse complement strand
AGGTTAAACCGTTTTTCTTAATCGCTGCGAGGTGTGGCCCGCGTGCTATCAGGGAAACTTCGTGCCCTTGTTCAGCGATACGAACACCCAGGCAACCACCGATTGCCCCGGCGCCAACAACACAGACTTTCATGCTATAAACTCCAAATAAAACAGTGACCCTGCCAGAGCCGAAATTATATGCGGAGCCCTAGCTACCTAAGTGATCACCCATCTTGATTTCACTCGCTGCCGCGTATTCTACAGCACTGATTTTAGCTTCGCCGGCTGGTCGAACACGTGATATCAAAACACCGGCATTGTCACCTGCCGAAACCAGAATTCCCTCATCACTCGACGCGGCAACGACACCCGCCTCGCCACCTACATTATCGACCAGGCGACTGTCAAAAATCTGTAGCGTATCACCGTTCACGGTAGTCCATGCACCGGGTTGCGGGTTGGCCGCGCGGACAGTATTGTAAATCTCGGCAGCAGATTTTTGCCAATCAATCTCAGCCTGGACTTTTCCAAACCAGGACTCGTAACTACCCTCATCCAGGTTTTGTACCTGTCTGGGAGCAGTGCCTGCTTTGACCAGATCGAGCGCTTCTATCGTCGCATCCACACCCATCGGGAACAGCTTGTTGAAGTAGATATCACCCAGTGTTTCATCCGGTCCGATATCACATTCTTTCTGGATTAAAATTGGGCCTTCGTCCAGCCCTTCGTTAGGCCAGAAAATGCTTAGCCCGGTACGCGTCGCACCCATCGCGATCGGCCAGTTGATCGAGGATGGTCCCCGGTGCATTGGCAACATGGATGGATGGTACTGAAACGAACCAAGCCTGGGGGCATCCAACACCGGCTGCGGTATAAACAGTAAGACATAGGCCATGATACAGACATCCGCTTCGAAGGATTGCATCAACTCGAGTGCTTCAGGCGTTTTCCATGATGCAGGTTGATGAACCGCCAGGCCTTTTTCCAGAGCCAATTCCTTCACCGGGTCCATCGTTTTGTCTTCCTTATCCGGTGCCGTACAAACTGCTACGATATTTTCTTCCCGCTCCAGCAGGCGTTCGAGAACCGCTTTACCAAATGCCTGTTGCCCATGAACTACTAATCGCATATCTACACCCTGTTAATGGTTAAGGGGCCTCTGATTATTTCTGAGTCTCCCTGGGTTATACTGCGCCTGATTCCCTGATCTTGGCAATTTCGTCTGCGCTGTATTCAAGCACGTCAGCCAGGATCTCATCGGTATGCTCACCCAGCAATGGTGCACGCGTCACTTCGACTTCACTATCCGAAAATTTGATTGGACAGCCAACGGTCAAATACTTACCGCGTTTCGGGTGATCAACCTCGACAATAGTTCCGGTTTCGCGTAACGAGGGTTCCTCGGCAATCTCTTTCATCGAAAGAATCGGTCCAACCGGAATATCAAACGGGTTACATATATCCATTACTTCGAATTTGGTTTTTGTCATGGTCCAGGCTTCGATTGCGCCAAATACCTCGTTTAGCCTGGTCAAACGGGCTGGAGGTGTTGCATATTCCGGGTCCTCCTTCCATTCCGGTTTTCCGATGACATCGCAGGTATTTTTCCAGACCGCGGCCTGGTTAACAAAATAGGTATAGGCATCGGGATCGTTTTCCCAGCCCTTGCACTTGAGAATCCGACCGGGTTGCCCCCCACCGGAGTCATTGGCAGCCCGCGGCGTCGCATCGCCAAACTCGACGCCTTCACCGTATTGCGAATATTCCTTGAGTGGACCGTGTTGAAGTCGTTGCTGATCACGTAGCTTAACCCGACATAAATTAATTACCCCATCCTGCATCGACGCGAGCACGCGTTGTCCGCGCCCCGTTCTTTCGCGTTGCAGCAAGGCAGCCGTGATGCCCAATGCCAGGTTTATACCGGTTCCAGAATCACCAATCTGGGCCCCGGTCACCATCGGCACACCATCGCGAAAACCGGTCGTTGATGCCGCCCCACCCGCGCACTGTGCAACATTTTCGTACACCTTGCAGGCTTCGTATGGGCCTGGTCCGAATCCTTTTACCGAAGCCATAATCATTCTTGGATTTAACTCCTGTATGCGCTCCCAACCGAAACCCATGCGGTCGAGTGCGCCCGGTGCGAAATTTTCTACCAGCACATCGCATTTTTTTACCAGGCGTTCGAGTACCTGCTTACCGGTTTCATTTTTTGAATTAAGTGTCAGCGAACGTTTGTTGTGATTCAGCATCGTAAAGTACAGGCTGTCAGCGCCCTCCACATCTACCAGTTGATTGCGGGTAGGATCACCCACACCCGGACGCTCAACCTTAATGACATCTGCTCCCATCCAGCCTAATAATTGTGTGCAGGTGGGTCCAGACTGAACATGGGTGAAATCTAGAATTCTGACACCGTCGAGTGCTTTGGACATTGTTTACCTCTAAATATAAAGATTTTGCGTGGTGTTAAAACCTCCTGTTGTGCCCTCACCCAGGTGATCCAACATTAATTAAATTCCTATTTATACATTGTCTGCGCTTTGGTACCTGGTGCATATTCGTTTGGATCTACCCAAACGTTCACCACCGCACATTTAGCGGTTTTCGCAATGGCTTCACGCGCCCTTTGCAACGCTGGTTGAATATCTTTAGCCTCATGTACCTCCTCGCCATAACCACCAATCATTTCAGCAAATTTTGAGAAAGGCACATCGCCGAGCTTGTTACCGATATTGCCGCGCTCCTGGCCATATTTGGCTAGCTGACCGTATCGAATTTGATTCATGGACGAGTTATTGCCAATCACCGCCAGGTAAGGGGCACCGAAGCGTTGTGCAGTTTCCATATCAAACGATGTCATTCCAAATGCACCATCGCCATATAGACAGATGACTTCCTTGTCCGGGTGTGCGAGTTTGGCCGCCATAGAGAAACCGGTCCCCACGCCAAGCGACCCGAGAGCACCCGGATCCATCCACTGTCCCGGATTGCGCGGACGGACTGCCTGCGCCGAGATCGTAACAATATCGCCGCCATCGCCAATATAAATAGTATCTTCACCGAGGAATTCGTTGATCTCGTAGGCCAGGCGATAAGGATGTATAGGATTTTGATCGGTGATAAACATTGGCATCAATTTTTCAAGCTTGGTTGCTTCAATAGCACGTAACTCGGCCATCCATTTCTGCCGCTGTTGTTGCGCCCCTCGATCAGAACGACCCGATGCGGCCTGCTCGACCGCGGCCAAAATTGCACCGGGGTCACCAACAAGGCCAAGACTGATACTACGGTTCTTACCGACTGTCGCATAGCTTTGATCAATCTGCACCAGGGTGGCTTCTTTAGAGATGCGTTTGCCATACCCCATTCTGAAATCAAAAGGTGTTCCGACAATCAGAATAACGTCCGCATTTTTGAACGCATCGCTACGAGTCCGATCGAAATGATGGGGATCACCCTGCGGCAACATACCCCGGCTCGCGCCATTCATGTAGGCCGGTATATCCAGCGCACGCACAAGACTAATTGCGGCCTCGTGCCCTCGCGAAGCCCACACCTGCTGGCCAAGCAATACCGCGGGCCGCTTTGCCCGGACCAGGATATCGGCCAGTTTTTCGATATCTGCCGGGTCGCCGATGGATTTAACCGAGGCCCGATATGAACCCGGCTCTGGAATTACTGCGTTTTCAATAGGAATTTCGCGATCCAGAATATCCCGCGGGATCTCGAGATAAGAGGGGCCATAGGCGCCATTGAAACATTCACGCGCGGCCATTGACACCATATCGGCAACGCGTTCGGTCGAAAATACACCCGACGCAAACTTGGTGATCGGTGTCATCATGTCGACATGCGGAAGGTCCTGTAATGAACCCATCTTATGCTGGCCCAATGAACTCTGTCCGCCGATGTGCAGTATCGGGCTTTCAGAACGAAATGCGGTCGCCACGCCAGTCACCGCGTTGGTACAGCCCGGGCCGGCGGTGGTAACAACGCAACCCAGCTTACCCGTCTGGCGCGCATAGCCATCTGCCGCGTGCGCCGCGGTCTGCTCGTGGCGCACATCGACTATGCGAATACCTTCATCCAGACATCCATCATAAATATCGATGATATGACCACCACATAACGTAAATATGGTATCTACACCCTCGGCCTTGAGAGCCTTGGCGACGAGATGGCCACCGGATATTACCGATCCATCTTTGGTTTTTTGCTGCAAGGTATCACTTGCGGTATCCGATTTTAGCCTGGTTTCTGTAACTGTTGTCATCACTCACCTCTATATTTTTTCAGCCTGGTTATTCATCGTTAAACTTTCTACGGCGGTTGGCTGCCATTGGTCAATCCAGGTAGTCGACATATTTTTCAACATGCCTGGCCAGTTCGAGCGCATGATCTCGCACCAGCTGTTCGGCATGATACGAATCCCGATCTTCTATCGCCTCGATAATTCGAATGTGGTCAATCACCGAGCGAGAAACCCGATCTCGTTCTTTGATGGTGCTGGCACGAATGGCGCGCATGTGGAAAAACAATTGATTTGACATTTCCGTAATCAAGGGTGACTTTCCCAGGCTAATTATCGTTTGATGAAATTCTATATTGGTCTCCGAATATTCATCGATATGGGCTTTTGCTTCTACACTATCATCAAAGTTGGTAAATTTATTGCGTAAACTGGCTATTTCCGCATCACTGGCTCGACTCGTTGCTAACCTCGCAGCCATGCTCTCTAATGCAGCCCAGGCATCGATCATGTCGATAATTTGATCCTTGGTTTTGCGTACTACAAATGCACCCCTGCGGGCTATGGTGCGTACCAGGCCTTCTTGCTCGAGGCGTGAGATCGCCTCGCGAACGGGTGTACGGCTTACTCCGAGTTGCTCACCCAGCGCACGTTCATCAAGACGCAGTATTTCCGGGTTCGAATAAATATTCATATGACCGATAAGTTCCTTAAGTGCCTCATACACCTGTGTTTTTAGTGCTTTAGCAGGCTCCAGTGGAACAATACTAAGTGTTTTCAATTTAACCTCCAGAATTACTGGTTGCCAGGCGATTTCCAGGGCAGATACTAAGCTGGTCGGTGACGAAACTTGTCATAACCAATTTTTAATACCGGGAGGAACAATAAAATAATCGCGGTGACCATAATCGGTCCGGCATAAATTCGGGTAAAGAAAATTGAGAATTCCCCATCACTGATTAACAATGACTGGCGCAGGGCTGGTTCGGCCAGGGGCCCCAACACGATCGCTAATACAGCAGGCGCCAGGGGATAATCAAGCTTGCGCATCAGGTAGCCGACAATTCCGAAAACAACCATCAGCCAGACATCGTGCATGGACTGGGTTGGTGCATACCCGCCAATCAAACACAGTATGAAAATGATCGGCGCCAATATCGTAAACGGGGTTTTCAGTATTTTTATAAATACAGGAATAAATATGAGCATAATAATTACCGCGAATAGATTAGCCGCGTACAGAGAAGCGATTAAACCCCATACGAATTCGCTGTGATCTATGAACAACCTCGGACCCGGTTCCAGTCCCCAAATTACCATACCACCGAGCAATATAGCTGTTGTCGGTGAGCCAGGTATACCCAGGGTTAACATCGGCAACATCGAGCCTGTACTCGCAGCATTATTCGCAGCTTCAGGTGCGCAAACACCTTCTAGCGCGCCTTTACCGAATTCTTCCGGATTTTTCGAAATTTGCTTGGCTATACCGTAGGCCATCAACGAGCCAGGCGTCGCACCGGCAGCGGGAAGTATGCCGACAAAATAGCCCAGAAAAGAACCCATCACGGTCGCTCTCCAGCTAGACAGCAGTTCACGTAAATTGGCAATGGTTCGTTTCACGGTTACCGTGGCTTCAGAAAGCATACTTTTGCCGCCGCCGAGATTATGCTCTTCGACCGTCCAGATCATTTCACCGATGCCATATATCCCTATCGCCAATACTAAAAAGTTAACTCCGTGCAAAAAGCCGGTAATGTCCCACAGGATCAGGCGAGGTTCACCGGAGATTATATCGAAGCCAACTGCACTCAATACCAGCCCAATGCAAATTGAGAAAAGTGTTTTGAAAATATCGTCGCCACCAAGGCCAATGAATGTAGCAAAGGCCAGCATCATCAATGCAAAGGTTTCCGGAGAACCAAATACGAGGGCGACATGGGCAAGAGGTGGTGCGAAAAAGGTAAACAGAACGACCGAAATAGAGCCGCCGACGAATGAGGCTACCGCTGCCGCGGTCAGCGCCTTGTCGGCCATCCCCAGTTTGGCCAATGGCCGGCCATCAAAGGTCGTAGCAACCGCAGTTGATGCACCAGGTATACCGAGCATTATCGATGAAATTGCACCGCCATACATGGCGCCGTAATAGATCGCGGCGAGAAATATAACTGCCCCGGTTGGTGGGACCAGGAAAGTTAAAGGTAAAAGTATAGCTACGCCATTAACCGAACCGAGGCCAGGCATTGCGCCGATAAATAATCCGAGCGCACACCCAGCAATGATTAAGGCTAGATTTTGCGGCTCGAATACTATCGTAAAACCGTTAGCGAGAAGTCCCAGAGTTTCTAACATATACTTTTTCCTACCAGGGTACCAGGGGTATATAAACGCCTAAAAAAATATCTTGTAGAGGGGTATAAACAGGGGTTCTGTTATCCCCTTTGGGAGAATTATTTTCAGCGTTACTTCGAAAAAATAAAATATTAATACCGGTATCCCTATGGCTAGGGTAGTTGTCAGCCTCCAGGAGTGTTTACCCAAAAAACGAAGGTAAAAAATCAGGAATAAAGGCAGCGCACCATAGATTCCGATAAACGAAAATAATCCAACAGTCACGATTAACGAAAGGGCGACAGCCCCAATATCCATCAGCACACGGGATTCAATATAAGCCTTTTCCGAGTTGGCGATAGGGCCGTGCCTGCGAAACCAGTTAAACAGGATTCCGACGCAGGAGACCAACATGATGGTTGCCAGCCAGAAGGGCCAGGCGCCGCCGCCTGGCCCTTCACCGTCAATCCAGCCGATAGGAAGCTCGGCGCTCTTGTACATCAGGTAGATAGAGAAGGCCCCCATCGTGAGTGCCATCAGCAATTCAGCAGTTCGCACTGACATGATTGAATCCCCCCCTATCTACACTGAATATACGTTTTAGATATTGTCTACCTAACAGGGCCGGCTAACAGGACCTACTTGATAGCGCCCATATTCCTCAACATTACCTCGTGTATATCGCGCTCAATTTTCCAGTATTCCATCAAATGATGGTCGGTTAGCAGTCCGCCCTGCAAGCTCTTCTTGGTGCGATATTGCTGCCACTTATCGGAGTTGAATACTTCAGTGAAAAGATCCTTGTAGTAATGCGCTGCTTCTGGGCTCATACCAGGTGCACCAACTACGGTACGCTGCATGAAGTAAACGAAGTCCTTGTCTAGCTCTCTAAACGTCGGAGCGTCAGGAAACAAAGGCAACCGGACCGGGGTAAAAGCCGCTAGCGCTTTAGTAACACCGGCCTCATAGAAACCCAGTTGTTCCGAGGGGTTGTTCACGGTTGAATCCGCGTTATTGCCAGCTAATTCCTTGGCTACCTTGCCACCACCTTTATAAGGTACGTATTTCATATTCAGGCCGTAAGCCTTGTTAAGAAAATCGGTTAACAGATTGTCTTCCGAGTTCTTACCGGTTCCAGCCATGATCCACTGATTACCCTTGGCTTTTGCCGCCTTAACAAAGT
Organism: Pseudomonadota bacterium; assembly: GCA_022545625.1. Lineage (GTDB taxonomy): Bacteria > Pseudomonadota > Gammaproteobacteria. Next base: position 3,473 of record JACZQS010000045.1, on the reverse strand, counting down.
CAGCCACATTGTTGATATCTTTACGGTCGGTATTCACCCACAGTAGGAAGGTGTCTTCAGCCATCCGTGCCACCGGCGTAAATGTAGTGATATCAATTCCGAGCTTAGGCTGACGTAAAGGTGTTGTGTAGAAGCTATTCAGGGTGAACATGATGGTGTGGTTGTCACCTTTTTTGTCATTCAGATGAACCAGCGCCTCGGCGCCTGAACCACCAGGCTTATTAATTGGCGTGAAAGGAACCGGTGCCATATTTTCCGATGCAATAATGTTTTGCAACAATCTAACAGCTTTATCCGCACCACCGCCTTTACCAGCCATAACAACAAATTCAACTGGTTTTATCGGCTCCCAGGCTTGCCCGATAGCTGGCAGGCCTGCCAGGATCGCGCTAGCACCGATGATACAAACAAGTTTAGTAAACGAGCGACGTGATTTGATCATTATATATTCCTCCAATTGTGACAGGCCGGTATTGACCTGCAGAATAAATGCCTCTAACAAATTACCGGAAATATTACCAATCAGACCTCCCTGAGCGGGTGCCCCAGCTTTTTATTCCGGTATTCGGTGTCGAAACAAACGGTATATCTTTATCTCCTTACTACAGGCAGCGATTCTTGCCGACTTTAGCTTCCCTAAGCCTATTCTACTCCCTTTCATTCATTTTTTATCTGTAGGAAACCCTGTTTACATCCAGGCAAGGCAACTTCGATAAAGAAGGGACATATTCTTATGGCACACTCTGGTGCATGTCACACTCTGGTGCTATAAATTCTGTCCTAAATTCAATTTGGTATACAATATGCCAAATTTTAATTTACGCCGACAGGCGCAGAATGTAAAGCCTAATCAATCGAAAGTTGGATGTACGGCCCAACAGAAATTATCCCTCAGCAATAATCACCAGAATTATTTCTTTGCACCGGTCAAAATTGCAAGTGGCTAAAAGTTATGAATACTTTAGAATCGTTAACAAAATAAAACAGACTGTAAAAGCAGGTAATCCCTGATTAAGTCTGAATAAATCAAATTGGGGTGCAAAATGAATTTACACGAATACCAGTCAAAAGAACTGTTTCGCTCCTACGACATTCCGGTACCCAATGGCAAAGCGGTCTTCTCGGCAAGTGAAGCGGTCGAAGCGGCAAAATCGCTCAAAGGAGACAAATACATCGTCAAAGCCCAGGTCCATGCTGGTGGGCGGGGTAAGGCCGGAGGGGTAAAAATTGTCGACAGCGTTGAACAGGCCGGCGAGGTGGCTGGCTCCATGCTTGGCACTAACCTGGTTACTTTCCAGACCGATGCCAACGGCCAACCGGTTAATCGTATCCTGGTTGAGGAGATCTGCGATATTGCTAACGAGCTATATCTGGGTGCTGTGCTCGATCGCTCCAAATGCCGTATGGTAATTATGGCTTCCACCGAAGGCGGTGTCGAAATTGAAAAGGTCGCGCACGAAACACCCGAGAAAATTCTCAAAGCCACTATCAACCCAATGGTCGGGATTATGCCTTACCAGTGCCGGGAGCTTGCTTTTGGACTGGGATTAAGCGGTGATCAAATCAAACAATTTTCCAGGCTGTTGACTAACCTGGGAAAATTGATCAAGGAAAAAGACCTGTCGCTGGTTGAAGTCAACCCACTGGTCGTTACCGGCAGTGGCGACCTGCTGTGCCTGGATGGCAAAATTAATATCGATGGTAATGCATTGTTCCGTCACCCTGATCTGGTCGAAATGCGTGACAAGTCCCAGGAAGACGAACGCGAAAATCGAGCCGCGGAATGGGACCTCAGTTATGTCGCACTCGATGGGGAAATCGGTTGCATGGTCAATGGCGCAGGACTGGCGATGGCAACCATGGACATCATCAAGCTCAGCGGTGGAGACCCGGCAAACTTCCTCGACGTCGGGGGTGGCGCTACCAAAGAACGGGTTGCCGAGGCACTCAAAATAATCCTCTCGGATGACAAGGTCAAAGGCATCCTGGTCAATATTTTTGGTGGTATCGTACGCTGCGATTTAATCGCGGAAGGGATAATTGCAGCGGTGGCAGAAGTGAAAATTTCAGTTCCGATCGTGGTAAGACTCGAAGGCACAAAAGCCGCCGAAGGAACTGACCTGTTAAATAACAGCGGTCTGAACCTGATAGCGGCGCGAGATCTTGGCGAAGCGGCAACGAAAATCGTCGCAGCAGTCGGAGAGGCGAAATGAGCGTACTGGTCGATAAAAGCACTAAAGTTCTGTGCCAGGGTTTTACCGGCAAACAGGGTACCTTTCACTGCGAACAGGCGATTGCCTACGGTACCAAAATGGTTGGCGGGGTAACACCCGGGAAGGGTGGGCAGACCCACCTCGATCTACCGGTTTTTAACACGGTTCGTGAAGCCGTCATCGAAACCGGCGCCGACGCTACCGTGATCTATGTACCCGCTGCATTTTGTAAAGATTCGATTATCGAGGCAGCGGAGTCCGGAATAGGATTAATCGTGTGTATCACCGAAGGTGTTCCTACACTCGACATGCTCGAAGCAAAGATTGCAGTCGAACATACTGGCGCTCGATTGATAGGACCCAACTGCCCGGGCATCATCACCCCCGATGAATGCAAAATAGGCATTATGCCAGGCTCGATACATCAGTCCGGTAAGGTTGGCGTTATATCACGTTCCGGTACGCTGACTTACGAATGTGTCAAGCAGACATCGGATCTCAACTTTGGCCAGAGCACCTGCATCGGTATTGGTGGCGATCCCATTCCAGGCACCAACTTCATAGATGCGCTAGCCCTGTTCGAGGCGGACCCGGCGACAGAGGCTATATTGATGGTCGGTGAAATCGGTGGAAGCGCAGAGGAAGAGGCGGCAGAGTTCATCCAGAGCAATGTCAGCAAACCAGTCGTTTCGTATATTGCAGGGGTAACCGCACCCAAGGGTAAACGTATGGGTCACGCGGGCGCCATCATCGCAGGTGGCAAGGGTACTGCCGCTGATAAATTTGCAGCCCTCGAGAAAGCAGGCGTTCACACCGTAAGATCACCGGCCGATCTTGGCAAGGGTGTCCAGCAGGCGACAGGCTGGTAGCAAGACGCCGACCGCAACCGATCATCCGCAGCCAGCCGATTTAAACATCCCGGTGGGACGGCGAAACCTTTCGCTGTTCCGATACCTCCCCTCACAGCAAATGGCGTAATCGCCACCATCCCGTATATTGCACGAAGGCGCTGAGTACCGGTGACGGCGCAATCCTACCTCAGGAGGATAGGAGTGGTGATTCCCTTACTGCTATAGTTGACGGTCGGCGCCAGCCTCGGAAGGCGCCCTGTCCCAATATGTGATATTCCCTGTCGTGGAGGCGATTATGTCAGAGTTTAAGGTCAACCAGGTACGAGAAATGTTTCCCGCACTGGTCTCAACAGACGAAAAACAACCCCTGATTTTTCTCGACAACCCGGCTGGAACCCAATTGCCCGGT
>JACZQS010000311.1 GCA_022545625.1 Pseudomonadota bacterium | reverse complement strand
TGCCGATAGATCAGGCGGATATTATTGCGCCAAAGTGGCAACCCGCTAACATGCAATAACCAGGATAGCCACGAGTCTGGCTTCTTAACAATCAGTTCGGGGTCGAGTTCCGGATTCTGGGTGTGGCGATGGTGGGCGTAATGGAAGCCACGAAAATATCCTGAGGGCAGTAGCTGAATAAAACCAATACAGGCAGCAACGATGATATTAAGGCGACGCGTCCTGAAAGCAGTGAGATGGATTGTTTCGTGTAACGGCGCGAAAAGAAACGTCAGTACGATCGCCTGTGCCAGTAGCGCTGGCAGCAGCCAGCCAGTACCCCGGGCCTGCGCAAGCGCCGTTGTAGTGAGTATTAGCAAGGACAGATGGCCCGCCAGTTGCACCAGACCCTTGTAATCGGATCGCTGGCTCAATTGCCCAATCACTTCTTTACTCGGCATCGGGTCAAGATCTTGGTTCATTGGTTCAATCTTATCAGGATTTCGACTAATATTGCTCCCCGCGATGACTAGACAGGTAACTATTTAATGGCCAGGGCACTGACAGATTTTACCACACTTACATTCGACTGCTACGGTACCCTGATCGACTGGGAGAGCGGGATCTGGGATGCGATGCAACCACTGATCCAGGTTAATCAGCGAAGCGACGTCACCCGCTCGGCATGCCTGGAAGCCTTTGCATTAATTCAATCCGCACAGGAGAAGGAGACCCCCGATCTACTCTATCCGAAATTGCTCACGCGGGTACATCGATCGCTGGCCGACCGTTATGACCTTGAAACGAGCGAGACCATGGATGAAAATTTTGGATTATCGGTGCCGCATTGGCCAGCATTCCCGGATAGTGCGGATGCACTGCGTATCTTGAAAAAGCATTTTAAACTGGTGATCTTGTCAAATGTTAACCGCGAGGGCTTCGCCGCTTCGAACCGTAAATTAGGTGTTGAATTTGATGCGATCTATACCGCCGAGGATGTCGGTAGCTACAAGCCTGATCCAGCCAATTTTACCTACCTGCTCGAACATTTGAAATCCGACCTGGGGGTGACCCCCGGGCAGATCCTCCACACGGCACAAAGCCTGTTTCATGATCATGTTCCGGCTTCAGAGTTTGGACTGGCGCGTGCCTGGATTGACCGCCAGGATTTAGCCAACAGCGATAACTGGGGAGCGACTGCTCGTGTTGAGAATCGGCCTGAGGTGGATTTTCTGTTTTCCACGATGGGGGAGATGGCAGCGCAGGTGGAGGGCTAGATATTTAACAGTTTTTTATCAGGAAACAAGTGGATAGCTCTCAACAACTTCATACCTGACACCTCCCGGTACGGATATAGACTCCACCAGCACGAATCGATTCACCTGCCATAGCACCGGTTCAAATGGTATGGTCCCGGGTACCTCGCTAAATTTACGTGCTACGGTCATATGTGGCGAATAAGGACGTGTTTCTGGCGTATAGGCGCATTGAGAAATCTGCTCACCGAGTTTCCCATATAAAGTATTAAGTGCCTCCGGGGCAGCCTGGCAGCCAATCCAGAGCACTTTTGGTTTTTTAAAATAACCCGAATAATCAAGGTTCAATTCGAATGGTTCGGCATCAAACTCTCGGGCCTGCCGATCCAGGCATTTCATTTCCGCGATTGATGTATTGCCAACAAAATGCAATGTCAGGTGCAGGTTGCTATTCGTCACCCATCGGCATTTATTGCGATTTATATCAATTCGATCCAGATTTGCGGCGATTTTATTTCGCACCCCGTCATCGGGCCAGAGTGCAAAGAATATGCGGACGTCTTTCTTCTCTCGCATCAAGTTTTGACGGGGACATCCGGCACCCAGACATAACCATCGTCGTCGACTATATGCACCTCGCGTAAGCCATGATCGGGCTGATCGCGGGGGCCGTCGAGCACCTGGAACCCCAGCTCGAGTGCCCTGTTGCTGGCGATATCAGGATCGCGACCATGCAGGCGTAGTTCCACACCCGCACCCCGGCGATCTGCGCACCGGGTATCGTCGAGCATCGGGTGTTTATCGTAAGTATGATCGGCATGCACCATCCAGTGACTGGAATAACCACTCACGATGAGCAGATCTTCGTCTTCGTGGAGAATTTCAGCGGCGAGAACCTCAGATTGAAACACCAGTGCCCGAGGCAAATTTGTACTCAGAATATTGATACTGAACCCGTTTAGCGACTTGCCGTAATCGGGTGCCGCCATGAATGGAGTTTTGCTACTTTTTTTCATTGGGTTGCCAGGCTGCCTAATTCGGGGGACAGTATACTTATTTATGCGGGCGAAATAAGTACTGTCCCCGAATTGCCAGGATTAATGCCCCGTTGGTGAGCATAGTTTTAAACTGCCAGCTAGGTTATCATGTGGGGTCCGACTGATATTACTGAGGCGACAGGCAGCAACTTGCTGAACGGTCGATAAGGAAATTCTGCAACAGGCAAAACTTCCTTGCGATCGAAAATAATGACCTCAAAGTATCTCGGTGGGGATAAAATAATGAACCAACCAGCAATCGACCATCAAACCGCTGAAAAAATTGAACCTGCTGACAAGAAGTACTTGAAGCATCGATCAATTCTGGTTATCGATGACGAACATGGAATCCGCAACTTCCTCGTCAAAGGACTATCCAAGTTCCTCGGATTCATCGAATCTGCGGGAGATCTTGAATCTGCCGAGGCCTTACGCCAACGTTGCCATTTCGACCTGATCATCGCCGACATAAAATTACCCGGGGGCTCCGGCGTCGAATGGGTGCACAGTCTGCGTGAATCCGGATGCAGCACACCGGTTATATTTATCACCGCCCATGCGCAGCTCGATATTGCCATCGATGCGATTCGTGCTGGCGCCGCCGACTTCATTATCAAACCTTTCAGAATGGACCAAATACTCAACTCGGTTGATCGATGCATCGAAAGGCAGGAAATTAAAAAGGAAAATTTTGTCCTGCGCAGGCAGGTAGACAGAATTTATGACGGCTCCGGATTGATTGGTGGAAGTGCGTCGATACGGAATCTGGGTGAAGTGATCAAGCGTGTCGCACCCATGCCTTCCACCATTTTGATCGATGGAGAGTCTGGTACCGGCAAGGAGTTAGTAGCTAGGAGTATTCACGAATTAAGCGGCAGGACGGGTATATTCGTGCCGGTCAATTGTGGCGCA
>JACZQS010000044.1 GCA_022545625.1 Pseudomonadota bacterium | reverse complement strand
AAAATAGGCGCCAGGTATTCGGTTTCCCAGTCTTCATCGCTGGCAACCCCGATCGCGTCAGGATTGTACTGCCGGGTACTGGCACAACCTCTAAGCTCGACTCCCTTTTCAATCAACGCGCTAATCATGTCGGGCAAAAAATCTTTTGCGACTGATTCAGCCACCAGTAGTGTCTCCATCGCATTACAGACTCCATAACGACGTGTTTTCGCATTTAGCGCTATATCGAAGGCTTTTGAAAGATTCGCACCGTCATCGATATAGACATGACAAAGTCCATCCAGATGCTTAATCACAGGAATACTCGCCTCTGAAGAAACTCGTTCGATCAACGACTTGCCGCCGCGTGGAATTATCACATCGATTGATTCCTGCATATTCAGCATCAACCCTACAGCACTTCGATCTATCGTATTGATCACCTGAACGCAAGTCTGTGGCAGACCCCCTAGCTTAAGTCCCTGCTTGATGCACTGATAAATGGCCTGGTTTGAGTTTATTGCTTCTTTGCCACCACGCAGGATACTGGCATTACCAGATTTCAGGCAGAGCGCCGCTGCATCGATCGTAACATTGGGTCGAGATTCATAAATAATACCGATCACACCCAGCGGAACACGCATTTTACCTACCTGAATTCCGGATGGACGATACTCCAGTTCGCTAATTTCACCGACTGGATCGGGCAAGGATACTATTTGGCGCAATCCTTCGATCATCGCATCAATACGCGCATCGGATAATAATAGTCGATCGAGCAAAGCTGCATCGAGACCATTTAGTTCACCATCACGCATATCCTTCTGATTCTCGGCTTTGATCAGTTCGCGTTGCTGGTTTATGGCCTCGGCAATTTTCAGCAATGCCTCGTTTTTAGCTTCTGGGTCGGTCTGGGCCAAAATCTCAGCAGCCGCTCGAGCCTGCCGGCCCAACTGCGCCATATATTGCTCAATATCGCCACCGTCCGAGATAATTTCGTTTTTTACTGCAACACGCATTGACTAGTCCTGTATCAAAGTTTCTGTAGGCATGATCCCACAAAACTGGCCCACCAGGGACTTCATTTGTAGCCATTCTGCCTGCGGAAATTCAGCATCTTGCTGACCCTTGCCGATTCGGTCTAATGTAGCACAGCTTTGTAATAAACGCTCAATCTGTTCGAGCCCTAATCTTGCCAGGGCAGTTTCAAACAATCTTTGTTTCGAACTCCAGATCCTCAAGTCCTGCCAAAGTCTTTGATTGATCCGACCGCCTAGTTGCGCCTGCTTTAAGCAGCTCATTTGCTGCAAGCTTGATTGCAAGGCCCATAGCAACTGTGTCGTAACATAGCCTTCAGCAATCAAACTGTTCAGCACCTTCATCGCCCTGGGAGCATTACCCGCCAGGCAGGCGTCTACCAGTACGAAATTATTGTAACGTGCACTTTGTGCCACCGACTCCTCTATTACATCAAAAGCAGGTTCTTTTTCACCAGAAAAACGAATCGACAATTTTTCAAGTTCCTGATCGGCTGCGAGTAAATTGCCCTCGGTACGCTCGGCAAGAAATGATGCCGATTCTAAACTGATCGAAAGAGATTTCTGCCTGGCTCTCTGAAATATCCAATCCGCCAGTTGATCGGGATAAACCGGCTTCAACTCGACAATTTCCCCCGTCCGTTGCAGGCACTTGGCCCAGCTGGAATTTTTCGTCGGGCGATCCAGTTTCGGGACCACAAAAATAAAGATCGTATCGTCTGGGGAGTTTTCGCATAAAGCCTGGATAACCTTACTACCCTTCGACCCCGGTTTGCCATTCGGTATGCGAATGATGCGACATTTTTTATTAGCGAACAGTGAGGGCGCGCTGATCTCATTAAGCAAATCTTCCCAGTCGAAACCCGTATCGGTAGTGTGGCTCTGAATATCTTCGAATCCCGCCTGTTTTAGCGATTCACGCGCACTGTCCAACCAGTCACGCAGCAACAAAGGTTCTTCACCGCAAAGCAGGTAAAGCGATGCAGAGTTTTGATCTAAGCTGAGAGATTGCATTCTGAACCAGGAGTCTGTCGATTTTAACTAAATCTACTGTGGAAATGTCTTTTTGACCAGATATTTTTATCCAATGCGAGGAGTAACTGCAGCGCAGCAATATACCAGGATTCACGGTTGCCAATCAGGCACTATACATAGTTCATGTAATTCAATGACAATATTGTTTGTGGGTATTTTCCTACACAGTGAAACACACTATCATGGTCTGTTTTTAAAGATGGGTTATATATCTCGCAAGCCATCGGACGGTTCGATCTCAGCGGCCCGCATACCCCCTATGATAGCAGCGAAGATAGCGGTAACCACGGTTAGCCCGAAAGCCCAGAAAAAATGATCTGAAATCAAATAACAAAGGGTTTGATTCAGATTCAAACGCGGCGCGAGAAGACGATTGATTATCTGTTCAAATGAGAGATAGACCAAAACAGCCAACAGCCAGCCGAGAGCCGCGGTGTAGAGTGATTGCATAACCGGAAACAATACAATTCTGCTAGTGTTGAAGCCTAACAGGCGTAAAATACTGAGTTCTTTTTTCTTACGATCAACATTGGCCCACAAACTGGCTCCCAGTGAGAACGCAAATCCAGTGGCGCCTACGCAAGCAACAATCCAGAATATAATCGTCAGGTTGCGTTCAATCGACTGCACAGTCGCGATCTCTGCTGCTTTTGCTTTAACCCGTACACCCTGGTCTTCCAGGCTCTGTACCAGGTTTTCGACGTCGTAAATTGAACGTGCATACATGCGAAACGAAGGATACTTTCGCGATACCTCGTTGACCGAATTCCCACTCCAGCCTAGCCCTGGTACCGATCTGCCATCTTTAAAATATTCAGTAGCGAGCAATAAATCGAGATGAACAAAGGCGATACTACGACTGGTTACTGACGCATCGGCAATATCGATTACCTTTAGGCTCAGATGCACACGTTCGCGTTTGCCCCGAAATTGCCGGGCCAGGCTTGCATCAACCTGATTACCTCTGACCAGGTTCAATTTTTTAGCGGCACCCTGGCTCAGAATAATCTGAAATAAATTTTGCGGTGTATTCGATAAATTCCTGAGCAAGGGGTCCCCCTCTGCCGTCGCCATCAGCTCGGTCGATATAATTCTTTTTGCTGTATCGCTTCTAAGCTGGATACTGGCAGCGAGGGTGCGTGTCTTAGGAATGATAAACTCGACATCGTCACGGTCGCGATAACCATCAATCCATTGCTGATCATACCGACCGCTGCCTATAGGCCTGATTTCCCGATTGACCGGGTTTTCCACCAGTTCATAGATCATCGAACTGACGATACCAAATTTCAATCCGAACAAAATCATCATCGGCGCCAGTACTGCAGCGAGCGCAAATACAAAACATCCAGACATACGCCATTCGTGGATATAGTCACGAAAACTCAGTCGTAAAATATTTCCCACCTGGCTCATATCAGTCCGTTTCCATTAATTAGGATTGGGCGGAGCGTATTAGTCTCGAAATGTGGATTGATAAATACGACCCCCCTCGACAGGGCCAGCCTTCTGGTCCAGGGTACGCAATTCCATCCTGTAAACATGCGCCCAGTCATGACTGGCCGTGATCAGGGTAATTTTTAAGCCCTTGATTAATTCCATCACTACCGCCATGATTTTACGCGCGGAAATCGGATCCAATGCTGCCGTCGGTTCATCGGCGAGCAATATCGATGGTCTATGTGACAGGGCTCGGGCAAAAGCAGCTCGCTGTCTTTCCCCGGCGGACAACAGGCCCGGGAGCTTGTCGAGCTGGCGGTGTATACCGAGTACGCGTGATATAGAAATAATAGAGTCATCGTCCGCTAACTTGCGCAGCTTGCGTGGTAGCTCAATATTTTCGCGGACGGTTAGATAAGGCAACAGGCCGCCGGACTGCAACACATACCCAATGTGATGCCTGCGGACCTGTGCCAGGCTATCCAGTTTATTTCGTTGCCACAGTTTATCTACCTTGTGCGACTTGTCACCGACCGGACTAATCTCAAACTGATCAGTCACATCAGGGCGCAAGATCAACGCGAGCATATCCATCAGGGTGCTCTTGCCACAACCGCTATGGCCGACTAATGCGATATTTTCCCCGGCCTGAATTTCTATGCTGGGTATGCAAAGTCTAAAACCTGCATTTTCAATAATTCGGTGTTTGACGACATTTTTGAGCGAATAAACAATATCGCCCATATCTCAGCACCCCGCTAATAGCATATCGCCAGCGTATAACAGGAAATTATTCAGGCATACCTCCCTCAGGGCAACAGGTCGAGGGCAACCGGAAATACCGAGTTACCGGAAACTGCACCGCCACCCGGAGTAACCCAAAGGTCTGTATGGTCGTGCAATGCCTGGTAGTAGTTAATTTTGCTTTCGAGTCGGTTCATGAATTCGACCTGGACCTTGGCCGACCATTCTTCCCAACTTTCGAGCGTCAGGTTCATGACTTCACCGGTGTAGGGCAAATCTTCGATATACTCGCGCATATAACCCATCTCTGCCAAATTGGCTCCCGATCCGGAAGTGCTGCCTGCCACCGACGATGGATCGCGGCTTATTGTTGCCGCCAGGCTTTTCAGGTCGTCGATAAAGTTTTGTGGGCTTAACACACCTTCTTCAGCCAGTTCCAGCACCTGCTGCATCACACTTTTCAGATCGCTTAGCTGATCGCGAGTCAGTAATACGCGCACATCGACCGCCGATCGCTCAGGATGCATAAAATCGCGGTCAACCATCCAGGCATTAAATACCCTGGGCAGGGGCTTGCCCGACTCTTTCTGGATATAACGCATGCGCAGCGCATTACCGAGCTTGGCAACACGATCCTGTAAATTGGTCAACTGCGTTTTGCTGTCATTGTTTTGCGCCAATGGGATCGGTGGTACGCCATTCGTGGTAGCCAATACCTGTTGCGTGATCTGATTTGCCAGTATCTCCAGGACGCTACCAAACTCATCAACCTGTCCAAGGCTCACGCCATAATAGAAGTCTCCGATACCAGGGTAATAAGACACCTGTTTATACAACTCCTCCGCTTTTTGATGATCGGCAGCAGCCGAGGGTGTACGCAGGTGCAAAACCCAGATCGATACGCCCTGGTCATAAGCCAGCTGACGTAGCGCCTGTGCGTTCAGCCCCGTTGCGCCGAGCGAATCGTGGCTTTCGCGCGGCCCGGCATCGGTAATCAAGACAATATAGCGGGCGTCGTAATTCGACCAGTTGGTATCTTCGAGGGCTGATTTAATACCGGCGTAGGCATCTTCCCGAAAATCACGACTGGACACCGAGGAAGCGCTGAGTTCGTTGACACGATTGAAGAACTGCTCGACGTCGGCACCCTGTTCCAGGCTGACGTAACGCCGGGTTAAATATTCGAGTTCAGGTACCTGGTCGAGGTTATCTCGGTACGCTGTCAGGCCGAAACTCACCTGGTTGGTGAGCCCCTGTTTCTCGATAGCAGAATAGACCTTTGCCACTGCTTCCCGGGTGCGATTAATATAAGGACCCATAGACACAGTCGAATCAATTACAAAATGAATACCGCTACGGTAACTGCGCGTGTTAGCACTGCGCTCTACTAGACTGGAATCGCTTAAATTATTCTCCTCCAACGGCACAGTCGCGATTTGCAGCAGTCTCGCCTGTTCGTTGCCGAGGTAAATATCCTCATACTGCTTGATTGGAACCAGGTAGAAATTTTCGCGAATATCCACATGTGCTGCGGGTTGGATCGCGATCACCGGGGAGTCTTCGCTCGACTCATCGTTAACTACCGCATGGTATAAGCGCTGATAGGTCTCCGTATCGTAATCGTCGATCAGTTGCTGGATCGACTGCCTGGTATTAAATAGCATGACCCGCTGAATATCCTGAGGATCCCTGAACGAAACTGTCAGCGCCTGATTCCAGACTATAGTCTCTTGACTCTGCATCCAGCCCGCGGTCTTACCAAAACTACCGTGACCAACCTTGATCCAGCTATCACGTTTTTGGTATACGTACAAAACACTAAAGGGTGTCATTTCGCTCGACTCGCTCGCGCGATCAGGCGATTCATAGAGTCGTGCATCGGGTACGCTGAGTACCCGTTGATACAAGGTTTTTTTACCTTCCATTACCAGCGGTTTGTCTGTGCCCGCCTGAAGACTAGCGGTGACAACAACTACCAGAGCGAAACCCAGGGTTCGTATTACTGATGCCAAAATAGTTTTCAATCCAGTTCAAGGCTCCCTGTTGTTACTCGAAATTTAGCAGTAACTGGCGTGCATCGGCGTTACCAACCTTCGATTCTGCAGTTGCCCAGCTCCGCAGGTTTCGAACCCGATCGACTGCAGGCTGATGTCCCTGTGCCGCAGCTTTTTGATACCATTTGTACGCCTGGATCACATCGGCACGATCGAGCAGACTATCTTCGGCACGAAATAATACAGGATCTGCCAGCTCACCCAGCTTCATCATTGCCGGCAGGTATCCTTCCCTGGCACTAAAGAAATACAGCAAATGGGCGTCGGCCAGGCTGCCCTCATTCTGATATCCGGAACCCTTTTCAAATACGCTGGCGAGTGGATAAGGCTGATTGGCCTCGCGAATTTCTGCGATATATTGGCGGGCCCGCATCCCCGGGGGGATCAACAAGCTGCGCTCGAATTCCCCGCTGATACCTACCTCTGCGACTTCCCCAGCTGGTTTTTTCCATCCACCTCGATCCGCGGACAGGAAAATATAGATTATCAAGCCAATTACTATCAGGCCTATCCAGATCAGTGGATTGGGGCGTCGCACTGGTGGACCAGGCTCAACCATATTAGACATAGGGTCTCACTCGCCTCACTATCAAATCCGGCAACTTCATTTATCCGCTTATCAAATATTGCTCATCCCTGTAGCAATTTATTAGTCGGATAAAAACAGGGATTATAAACTGTTGTTGGTAAAGGGTAAAAAGATTCATGCTTAAGGGCACAGTAAAAAATGCACTTTTTACGCGGTGCCCTAGATCTGTAAATGACTGAGCTGAAGAATCAGCTGCCTGAACAATTCCTGATCGAGCAGTATCCCGGCATTTTGCTTCTCGTATTCAACCGCGGCCAATTCATTACTATCGAGAGCGATGTCCTGTTGACGCAGGATAGTCGTTGGGTCCACCAGCGGTTCACCTGTGGCCGTGCTCAGGCTGTAGCTAAGCTGCCGAAAAATACGAATAATAGATACACCCTGCCCTGCTGTATTAACCACACTGCGATCGGGTAAAACCCTGATCGCGACCGTAAGCTGGACAGCATCTCCAACCTGGACATCTTTTAAACTAGCCCCGGCCAGTATCAATTGCCGTTCTAGTTCAATTTTTTGTCTGCTATCCAGATCTTCGGTAAGCAACAGGATTGTAATTAGTGGTAGCGGCAGTCTCGTACTATCTCGCAGATGAAAACCGCAGGCGGTGAGACTGGCTACCAGGAAAACCATCACTATTGAGCGCGATAAATACATTATTCAATCTGACAAACTAAAAAGCAGGAGGAATAGTATCCTTCCAGTCTGCACTCGAAACGATTTCATATCACGATATTGACCAGTTTTTTAGGTACCACGATAATTTTTTTCACTGGCCGATCCTTGATGTAACGCTGCACCTTCTCATTTTTAATTGCCATCGCCTCGCAACCGGCCCTATCAGTCTCGGCACTAATTTGCATTTTACCACGTAGCTTGCCGTTCACCTGGATCACCATTTCTATGCTCTCCCTGACCAGCGCAGCCTCGTCGACCTGCGGCCAGGGATGGTCGATGATCACGCTGTCCCGTCCCAGGTCCTGCCAGAGTTGGTGGCAAAGGTGCGGGATGATTGGCGATAACATCAATACCATATTTTCGTAAGTTTCCTGTCGTATCGCCTGCCCCATCGGCGATTGATCGTCGAATTTGCTGACCCAGTTGAGCAATTCCATGTTTGCCGCTATGGCGGTATTGAACGTGAGCCGTCGGCCGTAATCATCACTCACCTTTTTAATCGTCTGGTGAAGTTTAAGGCGCATCGCCTTTTGGTTCTCGTTAAGCGATTCCGTATCTGGAACAGTGCCCTGGTTATCACCCGTGTTTGATATCGTGTGATTGTAAATCGCTTTCCACAGGCGCTTGAGAAATCGGTGCGCGCCCTCGACACCGGCATCAGACCAGTCCAGCGATTGCTCCGGGGGCGAGGCAAACATGATGAACAAACGCACTGTATCCGCACCAAAGCGGTCGATCAGCTGTTGCGGATCCACAGTATTGCCTTTAGATTTGGACATTTTACTGCCGTCTTTGAGCACCATGCCCTGGGTCAACAGGCTTTTGAACGGTTCGTCCGACTGCACCAGCCCCTCGTCACGCAACAGCTTGTGGTAAAAACGCGCGTAAAGCAGGTGCAATATCGCGTGTTCGATACCCCCTATGTAATGATCGACAGGCAACCAGTAGTCGGCACGTGAATCAAGCATGGCCGTATCCTGATCGGTGCAGCTAAAGCGACCGTAATACCAGGATGACTCCATGAAGGTATCAAAGGTATCGGTTTCGCGTTCAGCCGGCTTGCCACAGGTCGGGCAATTGGTCTTGATAAAAGAATCCATCTTTTTAATCGGGGATCCAATGCCGGTGAATTCTATATCTTCAGGCAATATCACCGGCAAATCCTGTGGCGGAACCGCGACCGTACCGCAATCATCACAGTTAATCACCGGAATCGGCGCGCCCCAGTAGCGCTGACGCGATACGCCCCAGTCACGCAGGCGGTAATTGATTTGCCGGGTCCCTTTACCCTTAAGTTCGATCGAATCGGCAATTTTATTAAATGCGGTTTCGAAATCGAGCCCGTCGAGTTCGGCCGAATTGCAGCAGACACCTTCTTTTGTGACATACGATCCTGATTCCAGATCGATACTCGATCCATCTGCCGGGGTAACCACCAGGCGAATTTCGATACCGTACTTGCGTGCAAACTCCCAGTCGCGCTGGTCATGCGCAGGTACCGACATGATCGCACCTGTGCCGTAGCCCATCAGTACAAAGTTGGCGACCCATATTGGAATCGATTCACCGTTCACCGGATTGATAGCATCAATGCCCAGTGAAATGCCAAGCTTTTCCATCTTTTCCAGCGCCGCCTCGGCGGTATTGGTCTTTTTGCAGTCCTCGATAAATGCCGCGATTTTTGGGTTGTTCTCGGCAGCCAGCAGGGCCAATGGATGTTCGGCCGCAATCGCCATAAACGTTGCTCCAAACAAGGTATCCGGTCGGGTGGTATAAACCATCAGGGAATCGTGCCCGGGCACCTCGAATTCGACTTCCATCCCCTCGGATCGCCCAATCCAGTTGCGCTGCATGGTTTTCACCTGTTCGGGCCACTCAACAGTATCGAGATCTGCCAGCAATTGTTCGGCGTAGTCAGTAATTTTCAAAAACCACTGCGCAATTTCGCGGCGCTCGACCGGTGTATCACAACGCCAGCAACGGCCTTCGATGACCTGTTCATTTGCGAGTACTGTTTGATCAAGCGGACACCAGTTTACCGGGGCGGTTTTTTTGTAAGCTATGCCTCGCTCCATCATGCGGGTAAAGAACCACTGCTCCCAGCGATAGTATTCCGGTTTGCAGGTCGTTAATTCACGTTTCCAGTCGTAACCGAAACCGAGGGATTTAAGCTGGTCGCGCATGTAGTCGATATTTTCGTAGGTCCACTTTGCCGGCGGCACATTATTCTTGATCGCTGCATTTTCGGCTGGCATGCCAAAGGCATCCCAGCCCATCGGCTGCAGCACGTTCTTGCCAAGCATTCGTTGGAAACGTGAAATAACATCTCCAATGGTGTAATTACGCACATGCCCCATATGCAGGTTGCCACTGGGATAAGGGAACATCGACAGGCAGTAATAACGCTCCCTCTGTGGGTCTTCGCTGACTTCAAAGCTTGCCGATTCTGCCCAGAATTGTTGAGCCTGGGCTTCGAGTTTTTGTGGGTCGTACAGAGGATCCATTGACTATTAATGTTGAACTTGAAAAATGTTGGAAGGATACACAAGGAGCCAGCTGGAGAATAGATTTTTCTATGTCCGTACTGGCGCCCAGGGCTACGCTATTTCACGATGTGGTAATCGCGGGTAATGATCGAAACCTGAATACAAAAATCAACAGGACCACAAGAATCAACGCCGCCAGTAGGCCCTGCACCTGGGCAAAATAATAAAAAGGCGTCACACCGATTCGACCTAGCATTTCGCGAGTGATCGATTGGGTATTAAACTGTTCGGTAGATTCGATAATCCGCCCCCGATAATCGATAAAGGCACTGATGCCGGTATTTGTCGACCGCACCATGGGTCGGCCGGTCTCGAGCGCACGCATTTGCGCAATCTGCAAATGTTGGTGCGGCGCCAGCGAATCCCCGAACCAGGCGTCATTGCTGGCATTGACGAGCAAATTAGCTTCGGGCAGGGCTGTCATAATATCTCGACTGAAGACATTCTCGAAGCATATCGATACTCCGAGCCGGGTTTCATTTACTGACATCAGGGGTTGATTGCGCGATCCTGATGTCAGGTCGGAATAGGGTATGTCGATAAAACTACGCATAAAATCGAGCAACCAGCGCAACGGGTAGTATTCACCAAACATCACCAGGTGGCGTTTGTGGTAGGCTCCCTGGCTACTCCCTAACAACAGCATGCTATTGTAAAAGATATTCTTTTCACTCTCGCTCACCACTACACCAGTCAAAATGCTGCTACCCTGCTGGGTAGCAGCTATAGACATCGGAATTAATACCGATTGTTCAATATTTTCTGAACGCCCCGGAATCGCGGTTTCGGGCCAGACAATTAAATCACTATCCCAGTTCTTATTGGTTTCCCGCCAGTAGATGTCAAAAATATTTTGGCGCTGATCGTATTGCCATTTTATTTCCTGGGGGATATTTCCCTGGACTATCGTAACCCTGAGCGGTGTCGATTGCGGCTCGGTCCAATCGATATTTTGTATCGATATCGCCAGGCCCGGGATCAACACAACCAGCGCAATATGAAAGTACTGCCGATTTCTAACCACTCGAATCAGTGCAACCGACAGCAGCACACAAACCGCGCTTAGCCCATAGACGCCGATAAACGGCGCAAACCCGTGTAACGGAGAGTCGACCTGAGAATAACCCAGGCTTAGCCAGGGAAACCCTGTCAGGATCCATCCCTTTAACCACTCAAACGCAAACCAGAGCCGG
>JACZQS010000310.1 GCA_022545625.1 Pseudomonadota bacterium | reverse complement strand
TACGGCTAGTCCTGCGGTCGCACGCCTAGCAGCTAACCGCTTCCTGACTGGCTGCATCCTAAGATATCTCATTGAAGGAGTACTTAGGTCTCTGTAGTCCGGAAACCGGGGCGTAAATTCCATGCATAGTGTCCGGGGGTACGTTTCGGGTCGGGTACAGGGTGTTGGATTTCGATATTTTGTCAAGCGGCATGCCGACAGGCTGGCGGTAAGCGGCTATGCGAAAAACCTGCCGGATGGGCGCGTCGAAATTTTACTCCAGGGGGAGAAAACGGCTGTCTCATCAGTAGTTGAATCTATTCGTAGCGGTCCATCCTGGTCACGGGTAACCGGGGTTAAAATTGAGGAATTCGTTGGCGACGAGACCTGGGATCAATTTCGCACACTTTAAACAAGCAGATCTTGAAAAGTTGAGACAGTAAAAAAATTAACTAACCGACATCGAAAGTCTAGCTCTCGTCACTACCCAGGTTCACGGTTGGATAACCGTCATCATCTACCAGCACATTGAATACGATGGGTCGACAACATACCTGGCAATCCTCGATATACTCCTGCGCCTCTACAGAACAGTCGATCAGCACCTGAATAGTTTGCCAACAATAAGGGCACTGGACAGCGAGTTCCTCGAGTCGGTTTGCAGTCACTCCCGGGGTCTCATTCGGATTATCTTGCCGCTGTCGGTGGAGAAATAAATCCAGCCCTCGGGACTTTGTGCGAGAGCCCGAATTCGCTCGTTCAAGTCCCCCAGCAGAAGCTCCTCGGCGATCGCTTTATTGTCTATTGAAATTGAAACGCGATTGAGATGCCTGAGTTTCAATGCGCCAGAAAACAGGTTGCCTTGCCACTGTGGAAATGCGGTGGCGGAATACAACAACAGGCTGCCCGGTGCAATGGACGGAATATATACCTTTACCGGCTGTTCCATGCCTGGTTTTTCGGTGCCTTCCCCGATACTCACCGGACCCCAGTACTCCTTACCGTAACTGATCACTGGCCATCCATAATTAGCGCCTTTTACAACCAGGTTGATTTCGTCACCCCCACGTGGACCATGCTCTATCGACCACAAATTACCAGTGTTGTTATCGTATAACAGTCCCTGGGGGTTGCGATGGCCATAGCTCCAGATTTCTGGCAGCGCGTTATCCCGGGACAAAAAAGGATTGTCATCGGGAATGCTGCCATCAAGCCTGAGTCGCATAATGGTGCCCGCATGGCTGCTCAGGTCTTGTGCGCTGTCGCGTTCGCCGCGATCACCGACACCAAAAAATACATGCCCCTGTTGGTCAAAGGCGATGCGACTGCCGAAATGCCGATAGCCGCTCGTGGCCGAATCAGTGACCAGCAATTCCTGCCAGTCGGAGAGCTGGTTTCCCCGGCGCTTGGCCCGCGCCAGCGTGGTTACAGCGCCCGAAACGGTACTTTTGCTATAGGTGAAGTATAACCAGCCCCGTGTCGTATAGTCTGGACCCGTTGCAACATCGAGCATGCCACCCTGTCCTTCGGCATCTACCTCGACTGCGCCCCTCAATGTGGTAATTTCCAGGCTTTCAAGATCGAGTATCCTGATATTGCCCTGGCGTTCGGTAAAAATCAGTTCCCTGTCGTTCAGGAATGCCATGCCCCATGGCACGCCAAGACCCTGGGCAAGCAGTTCCAGTTTAAAATTTGGGTTGGACTGGTTTAATACCCTGGCACTGGCAGCCTGTACCTGTAGCGAGCAAAGTATCAGCAACACCTGCAATCCCGTGATCACCGTATATAAATAGATTTTTATGGACGGGCGCTGGTCGTTCATCAATTAATCAGAGACTCCCCAGGTGAAAGCTGCAAAAATACGAACTTGATTGACAGATTATCACGCCACCGGGCTGAACGCATTGAACAAACTAGAGCATAAACTTCAGTATTCCCGCGATGCAGGTTGATTCAGCGCCGATTAAGTCCGACCTGGTCCTGATAGGGGGCGGGCACAGCCACCTGTTTGTATTGAAATACCTGGCCATGAATCCGATTTCGGGGACGCGCCTGACCTTGATCACGCGCGATCTGCACACACCCTATTCGGGCATGCTTCCCGGTTTTATCGCCGGTCACTATCAATACGACGACGCGCATATCGACCTTAGACCGTTGGCGGCCTATGCACAAGCTCGCCTAATTCGTGCAGAGGTGAATGCTATCGATGCCGGGCGGAAACTAATTATGATGAATGATCGTCCACCAATTGCCTATGACCTGTTGTCGATTAATATTGGCTCGACGCCGGTAATGCCAGAGTTGGAAAATGCGGATGTGAATCAGTTTGCAGTGAAGCCGATAGACTGTTTCCTGACCCACTGGAAGAAACTGGAACAGCGAATACTAGCGTCATCGACGCCGATTAAACTGTCCATCATCGGTGCCGGCGCAGGCGGCGTCGAACTGGCGCTATCGCTGCAATACCGGATAAAGCAGGCTCTAGCGCCATCTATGAAAGTGGATCAGCAGCTTAAAGTCAGCCTGGTTACTGATGACGATCAGATATTGTCAACATTTAACACCAGGTTGCGGCGGCGTTTTGTGCGTGTTCTCAAATCCCGCAACATTGATTTATATTGCAATTCGCGCGTGAGACGATTCAATGAAGGTCTGATTGTTATTGAAAACGGCGATCCAATCCAGTCCGACGCAGTGATCTGGGTAACCTCGGCATCGGCCCCGGACTGGTTGTCGACAACAGGTTTAAAGCTCGATAACAGTGGCTTCATTGCGGTTAACGATCGATTGCAAAGCTGTTCGCACCCACAGGTTTTCGCCACCGGTGATATTGCCTCAGTCGAGCAGTACCCACGCCCAAAATCAGGGGTGTTTGCGGTGCGTCAGGGAATTCCATTGGCAAAAAACCTGGCGCGTAGCCTTCAGAATCGACCTTTAAAACCATTCAGACCACAGAAGCAATTTTTATCGCTGATATCGACCGGTGAACTATATGCGGTGGCGAGCAGGGGACCCTGGTCGGCGGAAGGTGCCTGGTTGTGGCAATTAAAAAACTGGATCGATCGACGTTTCATACGTCAGTTTAGTGATTTGCCCGAAATGCAGGACCATTTTACAGAACCTGAAGATAATCGTGGCCTCGAAATCCCGGCAATGCGTTGTGGTGGCTGTGGGTCCAAGATCGGCAGTAAACTGCTGCGTCGGGTCCTGTCGCGTCTTGCCGAGGA
>JACZQS010000309.1 GCA_022545625.1 Pseudomonadota bacterium | reverse complement strand
CTTTTGATATGCGACGAACCCAACTCGGCACAGGATGTCTCGGTACAGGCGCAAATATTAAACCTGCTGAAGGACCTGCAGGATGAACTTGGCCTGACGATGCTGTTTATCAGTCACGACTTGCCGGTGATTAGGCAGATGTGTGACCATGTTGCGATCATGCGCCATGGAAAAATCCTCGAAACTGCTGAAAGTGAAACATTTTTTGAGCATCCACAGGACCCGTACAGTGCCGAATTGCTGAATTTAATGCCGCGATTCGATAGTATTTACAAAAACAGTGCAACAGCGACTGTAACGGAGTAATATTTTTGGCGGCCTTAGATCATAAAAGATCGCCATATAATACGACCACAACCGAAGAAACAGGAGAACCAAAAATGAAAAACCGATTAACACTAACCGCAAGTCTGCTCTGCGCCAGCTTGTTAGCGTTTGGCAGCGTTAATGCCAAAACGCTGCGGCTCGCATACGATGCCGATCCGGTGACGCTGGACATACACGAACAGCTTTCAGGCGGCATCCTGCAGCTGTCGCATATGTCATTTGACCCGCTGATTCGATGGACCAAGGATCTCGCTTTCGAAAATCGCCTGGCAACCAGCTATGAAAGACTTAACGCAACTACTGTGCGTTTTAATCTGCGCAAGGGTGTCAAATTCCATAGTGGCAACAGTATGACCGCTGCCGATTTCAAATGGACCTTCGATCGCCTGAAAGTCAGTCCGGACTTCAAGGGTATTTTCGCCAATTTCACTGCCCTGAATGTGGTCGATGATTTCACTATCGATTTAATTACATCTGGCCCCTATCCATTGGTATTACATACAGCGACTTATATCTTCCCGATGGACCGCAAGTTTTACAGCGGAACCGACTCGAATGGTAATGACAAGGGCGCAATCGTTAAAAATGGCGCTTCCTTTGCATCAACCAACCTCTCCGGAACCGGCCCTTTTAAGGTAACTTCGCGCGAACAGGGAATCAAAATCGTATTTGACCGCTTCGAAGATTACTGGGATAAGAATTCTCCCGGCAATGTGGACAAAATTGTCTTCACACCGATCAAAGACGAGCAAACCCGGGTCGCGGCTTTATTATCCGGTGATGTCGATTTTATTGCGCCGGTTTCACCCAACGACTTCAGTCTGATCGAGAGCAGCAGCAAGGCTGACCTGATCACCATGCCCGGTACTCGTATCATCACTCTTCAGATGAACCAGGAGCGGCGTCCTGAATTCAAGGATGTTCGGGTTCGTCAGGCCATCGTTAACGCTGTCAACAACGAAGCCATCGTCAAGAAAATCATGAAAGGTTTTGGTACCGCCGCCGCGCAATTGAGTCCGAAAGGATATTTGGGATACAACCCGAAACTGCAACCACGCTATGACCTGCAAGAAGCACGTAGCCTGATGAAGGAAGCGGGTTACGAAAACGGGTTTAGCATTACCATGATGGCACCGAACAACCGTTACGTAAACGACGACAAGATTGCCCAGGCGGTCGCGGTTATGCTGTCAAAGATCAACATCAAGGTAGATCTTCAAACCATGCCTAAGGCTCAGTACTGGCCTCAGTTCGATGAGCGTGCGGCAGATATCATGATGATTGGCTGGCATTCGGATACTGAAGACAGCGCCAATTTTTATGAGTTTCTGGCGATGACACCCAACAGCGATAGCGGCATGGGTGCCTACAATTCGGGCAACTATAGCAGCAGTTTTGTCGACGAAACTACAGTGATGGCGAACATGGAAACCGATTCGATGCAGCGAGCAGGCATGTTGCAGGCAATCGAGGAACGCATCTATCAGGACGCGGGTTTTATTCCATTGCACTGGCAGAACCTGGCCTGGGCTGCACGCAAAGGGGTTCACGTCGAACCTATTGTGAACGCGCTCAATTTCCCTTACCTGGGCGACCTGGTTATGGAGTAGTGCTAGTCCGTTAGCAAGAAACCTGGACGGGCAGGATAAACTTCCTGCCCGTCTATTTTAATTACCTCCTTTTATGTTCAATTTTCTGCTAAAACGCACGCTGCAGGCGATCCTGGTGATGTTTATCATCAGTATATTTTGTTTCTCGATTCAGGACAGCCTGGGTGATCCAACCCGGGAACTTGCGGCGATGTCGATGTCCGTGGCCGAGAGGGAAAATCTCAGGGATTCATTGGGACTCAATGATCCATTGTTCGTGCAATATGGTCGCTTTGTTGGACGTGCGATTCAGGGCGATCTGGGGACCTCGTATTTTTTCAAGGAACCGACGATGACCGTCATCCTGAAAAAATTACCTGCGACGCTGGAGCTCGCGTTTGCCGCCTCGATTATTATTATCGTGCTATCAATTCCACTCGGAGTTTTTACCGCGATTCGCCCCCGCCACTGGTTTAGTCGCCTTACCATGGCGATCAGCGTGATCGGCATTTCGATTCCCGTGTTTCTCACCGCACTGGCGATGATTTTTATTTTTTCTGTCACCTTGGGCTGGATGCCATCCTTCGGACGCGGTGAAATCGTGCCGATCTGGGGCTACTGGAGCAGCAACTTTTTCAGCCTCGATGGTCTGGCACACCTGGTCATGCCTGCAATCGCGCTGTCATCGATCATGCTGCCGCTTTTTATCCGCCTGGTACGTGCCGAAATGCTTGAAGTATTAAGTTCGGAATACGTCAAATTTGCACGTGCCAAAGGGCTTGGATCGATTTCCGTCTACTTCAAGCATGCGTTGAAAAATACGATGCTACCGGTTATCACAGTTGGTGGTGTACAGATTGGTATCATGGTGGCTTACACCATACTAACCGAATCGGTATTTCAGTGGCCCGGCATGGGATTCATGTTTCTGGAGGCGGTAAATCGCTCGGATATACCGCTAATCACTGCCTATATCATGTTTGTTGGATTGGTATTTGTGGTGGTGAATACGCTGGTCGACCTGCTCTATGGCATGATAAATCCGATGGTCGACCTGATAGGCAGGGAAAAATGAATTTAGCACAGGCCCGATGGCAGCAGCTGCTGGAGTCGGATTTAATCTATTACTATCGACACGACAAGATCGCGATTGTCAGTAGCCTGGTATTTTCTCTTTTTGTATTGATGGCCCTGTTCTCACCGTTGATAGCACCTTTCGATCCTTACGATTTAAAGCAACTCGATCTGCTCGATTCCGAGCTACCCCCGTTCTGGATTGAAGACTCTGATCCCCGCTTTTTACTCG
>JACZQS010000308.1 GCA_022545625.1 Pseudomonadota bacterium | reverse complement strand
AGCCTGAAATACCCCAACAATACCTGGGCGAAGTATAAATCCATGGGTCGTAAGGGTGCGATAATGGTAATAATCTATGCGATGGGGACGATATCGTTCATTGTTGCCATCACCCATACCAGTGTCGCCAATACCCTGATCATTTTGAGCACCACACCCTTGTTTGCCGCGATCATTGGCTGGGTTTTTCTACGCGAGTCGATTCCCGCGCGGACCTGGTGCGCTATCTTGTTGGTGGGCATCGGAATTTATGTCATCAGTTCGGACAGCGAAGGCCAGGCATCCAGTCTGTTCGGTGACCTGGCAGCCATGGCCGGGTCTTTTTTTCTGGCCACCGGGTTTACTGTCATACGCCGCTTTCCCAAAATCCCGATATTACCGGTTATCTCTACCAGTGGATTGCTCACCGCATTGGTAGTTCTGCCCCTGGCGCAACCCTTCTCGGTGACACAGGACGATATGGGGTACCTGTTGATAATGGGGGTATTTATGTTGCCGGTAGCGACTGCGTTGTTGTATTCGGGCCCGAAATACATTCCGGCACCCGAGGTGGGGTTGATGTTGTTGCTGGAGTCTATACTGGGTCCGGTCTGGGTATGGTGGGCGCTGGGGGAGCAGCCTGGGACTCGAACATTTATCGGTGGCGCTATCATCCTGTCAACCCTGGCTATTAATACGATCTGGGTGTTGAGATCAAGCCGGGCGAACAAACTGGCTGTCGGCACAATAGGCTAAAAATTGAACGGGCCTGGAAATCTTAAAGTCGATCATAAAACTTACCAATAATTGAACTGGGACACTGGTTTTCTATGTTCCGGGCGATATACTCGGGCGTCACAGACCCGCAGGAAAATAATAATGGCTGATCGAATTGAAATCAGCGGGCTCGAAGTTGATCGAGGGCTCTACGAATTAATTGACCAGGAAATTGCGCCGGGTACCGGCGTCGATTCCGCCCATTTCTGGCAATCTATGGCCGGGATAATAGCGGCCCTGGGAGATTCTAATAAAGCCTTACTTGAAAAACGCGACCGACTTCAAATCCAACTGGACGAGTGGCATAAAAGCCATTCCGGTAAAATTGACCCTGAACAATACCGGGAGTTTCTGCTGGAGATTGGTTATCTGCAGCCCGAGAGTGAACCATTCCAGGTAACTACTGAAAATGTCGACGACGAGGTAGCACTGATAGCCGGGCCGCAACTGGTGGTGCCGGTAGACAATGCAAGATACTCACTGAATGCGGCGAATTCGCGCTGGTACAGCCTGTACGATGCACTCTACGGCACCGATATAATCCTCGAAGTCGAGGGTTGTAAGAGAACCTCGAAATATAATCCGGTGCGCGGTCAGCAGGTGATTAGCTATGTACGGAATTTTCTCGACCAGGCGGTTCCCCTGGCCGTCGGCAGCCATAGCTATGCAATTCGTTACAAGGTTCGCTCGGGTAAATTAATCGTCGTCATGGGTGACGGTAGCGAGACCGAGCTGGGTGGACGGGAATGTTTTGCCGGGTATCGTGGCGACCCTGAAGCGCCATCGGCAATACTGCTGAAACATAATAATTTACACATCGAGATACTCATCGGCGAAGGTTTTTATATCGGTCAGGGGGACCTGGCAAACATCTACGACGTACGCATGGAATCGGCTATTACGACGATTATGGATTGCGAGGACTCCGTGGCAGCGGTCGATGCCGAGGATAAAATCCGTATTTACCGAAACTGGTGTGGATTAATGAAGGGTGATTTAACCGCCACAGTGATGCGTGGTAGCGAAGCGACGGAGCGCTCTCTAAATCCCGACCTGGAATTTATTTCACCCGTGGATGCGGCCATCACGCTGCCGGGGCGTAGCTTGATGTTCGTGCGTACCGTCGGTAGCCACATGTACACCGACGCGGTGACCTGCGGGGGCGCAGAAATCCCCGAATGTTTTCTCGATGCGATGGTCATCGTGTTGGCCGCCAAACACGATTTACCGGGAACAGGTGATTTTCGAAATAGCCGAACCGGTAGTGTCTATATTGTAAAACCGAAAATGCACGGACCCGAGGAAGTTGCTGCTGCGGTAAGCCTGTTTGAAATGGTTGAAAATGCGCTTGGGCTGGAAAGGAATACGCTCAAAATCGGTATTATGGACGAGGAGCGACGCACCACCGTCAATCTGAAAGAGTGTATTCGAGCGGCAAGTGAACGAGTGGTTTTCATCAATACCGGCTTTCTCGATCGGACCGGCGACGAAATTCATACCAGTATGGAAGCCGGTGCGATGATACCAAAAAGCGAAATCAAGAATTCCAGGTGGTTACTCGCCTATGAAGACTGGAATGTGGATATCGGTCTCGAAGTCGGTTTGCCGGGGCATGGTCAAGTTGGCAAGGGTATGTGGGCGGCACCCGATAATATGGCGGCGATGATGGAGCAGAAAATCGCCCATCCGAGAGCAGGCGCGAATACCGCCTGGGTACCCTCGCCGACTGCCGCCAGCCTGCATGCGATGCATTACCACCAGGTCGATGTGGCCGCGCGGCAACAACAGTTAAGCGTTTGCGCCAGGGCCAGGCTTGACGATATTTTGACCATTCCACTACTCGATGGGCGCAAGATCAATGAAAGCGATCTGATCAGGGAACTGGAAAACAATGCGCAGGGTATACTCGGCTACGTGGTGCGCTGGATCGACCAGGGTATCGGCTGCTCCAAGGTGCCTGATATCAGTGACGTGGAGCTGATGGAAGATCGCGCGACGCTGCGAATTTCAAGTCAGCATATTGCAAACTGGCTATACCATGGTATCACCCGCGAAGATCAGGTCCGGCGGGTATTCGAAAAAATGGCCGAGGTTGTCGATCGACAAAATGATCACGACCCCCAGTACAAATATATGGCACCTGATTTCGAACAAAGTATTGCGTTCCAGGCAGCACTCGATCTGGTGTTCAAAGGCCGTGAGGTGGCAAACGGTTATACCGAAGCGGTGCTACATCCCAGACGCCGCGAAGCCAAGGCACAGGTATGCGGTTGATCGTGCCAAGCTGTTGCAAAACACAGTTTAGGCAGGCTGGGTGTTGCCGATGAAAATACTGATAAAAAACATGGTATGTGACCGCTGTAAAATGGTCATTCAAAATGTACTGGACGAGCTAGAACTGAAACCGCAGGCGGTGTACCTGGGCGAGGTTGATTTTGGTGACGAAACCGTCGAAGCGCAAGTGCTGG
>JACZQS010000043.1 GCA_022545625.1 Pseudomonadota bacterium | reverse complement strand
GGATTAATATTCAGGGAAGAACAGGAACTTAGTTTCTCCGCCGGTAATACCCCATAGCCCTGGTCACGGAATGATCGGGGCTTTTTTTAGGCCTATTCCCGGGGTCTGTCTATTTCCTCCAGAAGCCGGGGGTAAAAAGCACTAGCAGGGTGAATATTTCGAGCCTGCCCAATAGCATGGCCAAGGCCAGTATCCACTTCGCGGGATCGCTGATCGAGGCATAGTTCTGGCCGACATCACCCAGCCCGGGGCCCAGATTATTGAGACAGGCCGCAACCGCCGAAAATGCGGTTTCCTGGTCAAGACCGGTGGCCATCAGTAACAATGTCATCACCGCGAAAATAACGAAATAAGCCGCGACAAAACCCCAAACCGCCTGGATTACATCTTCCGGCAATAGCTTCTGTCCTATCTTGACGACAATTTGTGCATTCGGGTGGATCAGACGCTTCAATTCTCTCACACCCTGCTTTACCAGTAACAGAATGCGGATTACCTTGATCCCACCACCGGTAGACCCGGAGCAACCACCGATAAAACTGACATATAACAGCAATATCGGCAAAAACCCCGGCCAGGTATAGTATTCGGCGGTGGTAAACCCGGTCGTGGTGCCGATCGAAACCACCTGAAACAATCCCTCGACGATGGACTCGGTGGTGGACGAAAATGTCTTGGTCAGCTGAAGATAACCGATAGTAATGATGCTGACTACGATCAATACGGAGATATAGGTTCTGAATTCGGCATCACGCCGGTAGGGACCCATTGACCGTCGCCGTATAGCGATGAAGTGAATTGCGAAATTAACCCCGGAAAGCAACATGAATACTACCGCGATCAATTGAATCGCGGTGCTATCAAAATAACCGATGCTCGCGTCATGGGTCGAAAAGCCACCAATCGCGACAGTGGAAAAAGCGTGTGATACAGCATCAAATAACGACATCCCGGCAAGCCAGTAGGCCAGGCCACAGCTAATAGTCAAACCCAGGTAGATGTACCACAGCGCCTTAGCGGTTTCGGTAATGCGCGGTGTCAGTTTTGAATCTTTCATCGGCCCGGGTGTTTCGGCGCGAAATAATTGCATCCCGCCTATACCTAACATCGGCAATACCGCCACCGCGAGAACTATAATGCCCATGCCTCCGAGCCATTGCAGTTCCTGCCGATAAAACAGTAAGGCATGGGGCAAATGATCGATTCCGCTAATCACCGTTGCACCAGTTGTGGTAAGCCCCGAAATGGATTCAAAAATTGCATCGGTGGCTGAAATATCGTAAATACCAGATAAGTAAAAGGGCAGGCCGCCGACTATACCGAGTACGCTCCAAAACAGGACGACCACCAGAAATCCGTCGCGCAAACGCAATTCTTTTTTCTGCTTATAAACCGGCAAATAAAGCAACAGACCGAAAGCCAGGGTCAGTGCAAATGCCTCGACAAATGGCTCTACCGCACCATCCGCATAGTAGATACCGATAAATACTGGTGGCAGTAGCGAACTGCTAAAAATCATCAGCAATAAACCGAGAATTCGCTGAATTACCAACAATTGCATGAAAGATTTACGCTCTAAAAGTAGGTAAGGCCGACCTGAAACAAGCGCTCGACGTCGGTAATTTTCTTCTTGTCGGTCAAAAACAGGATGACATGGTCTTCCGCTTCGATCACTGTATCGTGATGTGCGATAATTACCTGTTCCCCCCGCACAATGGCACTGATAGTAGTACCAGCCGGTAACTTGATCTGTTCGATCCTACGACCGATTACTTTTGACGAATCCTTGTCGCCGTGCGCTATTGCCTCAATGGCTTCGGCAGATCCCCTGCGCAATGCATGTACCGCCACCACATCGCCCCGACGGATATGCGCAAGCAAGGCGCCGATCGTCACCTGATGCGGGGAAATAGCTATATCGATAAGCCCGCTTTCTACCAGATCGACATAGGCTGATCGGTTGATCAGCGATATTACCTTCCTGGCCCCCATGCGCTTGGCCAGCATTGACGATAAAATATTAGCCTCGTCATCATTGGTTAAAGCACAAAATACGTCCATGCATTCAATATTTTCCTCGTTCAACAGGTCAGGATTCGCCGCGTCACCGAGCAATACGATAGCGGAATCCAGTATTCCAGATAATTGCCTGGCCCTGTCGGGATTAGTTTCAATTATCTTGACCTGATAGTCTTTTTCCAGCATCGATGCTAACTGGCCACCAATACTGCCGCCACCGGCCAGCATTACACGTTTAATCGGTTTGTCGAGTTTT
The DNA here is from genome assembly GCA_022545625.1 of Pseudomonadota bacterium. GTDB lineage: Bacteria > Pseudomonadota > Gammaproteobacteria. Next base: position 9,170 of record JACZQS010000043.1, on the reverse strand, counting down.
CGCATTTCGGCTATTACGGCCGGAATATGCTCCCGGGCAGCGAGAAAAAAAACTTCATCATCCGCTTTGATGACACAATCCGCCGAAGTCGATATCGATTTTCCTTCGCGGAAGATCGCCGCGACCCGCATATCTACCCCGGGTACATGCTGCTGCATGGTTTTCAGCGCATGGCCAACCAGGGGACCATCGTCGTAAGCTTTCACTGCAACCAACTGGACTTTCCCATCAGCAAAATCAAGGACTTGCAGGGCACTAGGGTGTTCAATTAAACGATAGAGGTATTCAGTGACAAGCGATTCCGGGCTGATCATTACATCAACCGGAATTGATTCCTGCGCGAACAGCCCGGGATAGCGTAAATATTCAACCGAACGAATTCGCGCAATCTTGGTAGGTGTATTGAACAGGGACGATGCAATTTGGCAGGCTATCATATTGATCTCATCGCTATTCGTCAGCGCAATCAACATATCCGCATCATCGGCACCGGCTGATTCGAGTATATTCGGATAGGATCCGTTACCGCATATGGTGCGCAGATCGAGACGATCCTGGAGGTCGGACAAGATCCCCTGGTCGATATCGATGACGGTAATTTCATTGCTTTCTTCCCTGGCGAGCTCAGCCGCAACGGATGAACCGACCTGGCCGGCACCCAATATTATAATGTTCATAAAATGGTATCCAGGGGTCGGTAGGCGTTAGGATCTAATGAATATTATTGTCAAGATTTTTTCTTTTTGTGCAGACCAAGCGTTTTCAGCTTGCGATACAAATTAGTTCGCTCCTGTCCGACACGTTTCGCCAGTTCAGTGATACTGTTACCACTTAAGGCTAGTTGCCGCGACAGAAATGCCCGTTCAAATGTTTCTCTCGCTTCGCGTAAATCCATATCGAGATCGATCGTCAACTGGATAGTATTTCCACTACCTGGCCGATAGGCGCGATCACTTTTTACCAATAAGCGTCGAATCTCGTCAAGCTCTATTGTCTCACTGTCGTTATCGCTCAACACGGTTTTTACGAACTGCTTCAATTGTGACAGCTCACCGCCCCAGTGATGATTACGTAACAGGTTTTGCGCCGCAACACCAAAATGTCGGTATGGCAATTGCTCGCGTTCACTATACCAATTGACATAGTACTCGAGTAGTTCGGGGATATCTTCGACGTGCTCGTCCAACGATGGTATGCGAATCGCTTGCTTCCAGAACTCGGCAACCACCGAAATTATCTCCTTATTATCAACCAGTTCGGCATAGTCGAATCGACTGGATAAGATAAACCGGTAACGGGAATCCCTATTGTCATGCTGAATAGCGTCGCATAATCGTAACTGTTGATCCTTATCCAGGTCAGCTATTTCCTCAATATACAGATTTGCCTTTAGAGGCATCGATTGCGAGATTCCGCTATTCGAATCCAGAAATTGCATCGCAACATTCGGATGCGAAAGCTCGCTTAGATAAGACGCCCATATTTTACGACCGCTGCCATTGGCACCGGTAAGAAACAAGGCAGCATTCGAGTTCCGCAAGGCATTAAATTTCTGTTTCAACTGGCGCACAATTTGACTGGTTCCCACCGGCTCTTCGCTTTTACTGCGTAGTTCCTGCTGCGATGGTTGCTGTGCGCTAGATAGTGCCGCTTTTACTGTACTCAACAGCTTGGCCATCGAAAGCGGTTTTTCGACGAAGTCGTAAGCACCAAATCGCGTCGCTTCAACAGCCGTTTCTACAGTGCCATGTCCAGACATCATCACTACCGGGCAATGATCACTGGCAGACGATTTCCATTCCTTCAATAACGTGACACCATCGATTTCCGGCATCCAGATATCAAGCAGCACCAGGTCGGGAGTAGTTGATCGCCGGATTTCATTTGCGGCCCTGGCGTGTTCAGCAATATCGACAATATAACCTTCATCCTCGAGTATGTCTTTTAGCAGGGACCTGATGTCCGGTTCATCGTCAACTACTAGTATCCTTGCACTCATGGCACTATCTCAACACTGCTTTTGGAATTTTTGCTGGCTGCCATATCTTCGTTCACTGGTGAAATTGCCGGTATGCGTATAATGAATCGGGCGCCTCCCTGCTCACCCTTTTCAACCCATACTACACCATTATGCTCATCGACAATTTTCTTTACGATCGCCAATCCTAGCCCGCTCCCCGAGGTTTTTGTAGTCACATAGGGGTCGAACAAGTTTTCGGCGACTTCGTCAGCGATACCATCACCGCTGTCTTCCACAATCAGTTCAGCGTACTGCACCCCGAATTCCCGCAAGACACGGGTTTGCAGTTTGATCCAGCCGACCGCATCGATAGTTTCAAGACTATTTTTAATCAAGTTATGTACCAGCTGGCGTAAACGCACCGCATCAGCCATTATTAGTATTGCCTGGCCATCAAGCTCAAGTTTGATGGTTACTTCCGGGTTAATTTCGTCATATAGCGTAGTCACTTCTTCTAACATCTGGTTAATATTCAACGACTCGGGATTTTGCGAAGGTGACCGGGCATAATCGGTGAATGCATTGACCATCGTTTTCATCGCCTCGACCTGCTGGACAATCGTGTGTGTATAACGTTCCAGCATCGATTGTTTATCGCCGCTTACTTCTCCGCTCAATTTACGTTGCAATCGCTCGGCGGATAACTGGATCGGGGTCAGCGGGTTTTTAATTTCGTGCGCCATACGTCGCGCCATTTCACTCCAGGCCGAATCTTTCTGCGCCTGGATCAATTCGGTTAAATCGTCGACCACAATTACCTGCTCTTTTCGAGTCTCGGATTGCGATTTAAGAGTCGCGCCGCGCACGCGCAAAATTTTTCTCCCGCTTTGGCCAAAAACTACAACCTCCTCCTGCCATTCATGCTCACTTTGCATATGATTTCGCACAGCTTCATAAAAGGGTTGCATCATCGGATATTCACGTATCACATCGTCGATATAAAGTTCGGTGAAAAAATAGGATTCAATGCCGAAAATTGAACAGGCTGCTGGATTTCCACTCTTGATAAAACCGGTTTCGTCGATGGTTAACACACCCGAGGTAATATGCTCCATCACCGATTCCAGGTAATTTTTTTGCATTGCCTCCATCAACTGGCTCTGCTGCGCAATTTCCCGTGTGCGCGAAATCTTGCGTGTCATGGTATTGAAAGAGCGCAGTAAGAAACCCAGCTCGTCATCACCTGACACCACGAGTTGCTTTTCATAATCACCAGCGGCTACCGATTTGGTCCCTTCTACCAGGTCATTAATCGGTGATACCAGATTTCGCGCAGCAACAAAGGCGATCCAGATTGCAGACAGCACACTGAGTAGCCAAATCAGCGACAGGGCCAGTGTAAAGCTGGTTTTCAGCGGGTTTCGCAATACTGCCAGTTCCTTATATTGATCGAAAGCGGCCTGCACCCCCACGGTTAATTCGCTTAATCGATCGGTGAAAGGGAATATGGCCTGTAGCGTTTTCGACCTTTCTGTCACATCCGAACTAGGCACCAACACGGCGATTCGAATAGCCAGCCCGTAGGCCGCATTCTCCTCCAGATTCAGGTAATGATTCTCAGCACCAAGATCGCCGACGGCGGTCAATGGCAGCGCTGTGGGCAACTCGGTAGAATCGATACCACTGGAGGCTACAATGGACTGGTCATGATCGACCAGGGTCAGTTCGTTAGCATTGTGTTGATTGCGCGCCTCGTTGAGATATACGAACAGGGTTTCATCGTCTAACTCCGAAATTTCAAATGCGATTTGACGAGTTTTATTCAGCGCTTCACGTTTACGTAAATCGAGCGCGCTACGCCCCAGTTGCAATGAGTCCTCGAGCGCTATCTCGATGCCGACATCAAACCAGCTATCGATACTCCGGTGCAAAAAGCTGAGCGAAAAATAGTAAACGATACTCACCGGAATAATCGTCAATAAAACGAATACACCCACCATACGCGCGGTCAGACGCGAGCCAATAGTCTTCAACCGATACTGGACTATCAGCTTGTATACATTATAAATTATCAGCGCCAGCAGGCTAATCAGGCCAATCACGTTGAAAAAGATCAACCAGTTGTAATACTTTCCAAACCTGGCCGAGTTAGAGGTTGCATCGCTAATCAAATAGAACGAGACCACCAGTAATATCACCAGTGCCAGAAATGAGGCCGAATTGCGAATCGTACTATTCATGACGCTATTTCTCGATGTCCCATGCGTACCAGTCACTTTTCAAATTCCAGTCATTGTCCCACAAAGAGCTCGACTTCAGCGGTAAAGGTAGTTCATCGCTATCGATTCCAAAGCGTAACCGTGCATAATAACTGCGTTCGTCGCTAATATTATTGACATCTAGCATCGGGTAATTGTTGACTTCATGCAGATTTTCCACCGCCTCGTTGAGACTGTCGAAATAGTATCGCTGGCCCGCGTTTAGATCAAAAATTACATAAGAGCCAAGCATCGGTAAAAAATGAAGCTGGTATTGCTGTTTCAGAGAGACAATTTTCCTATCCGGCCAGTATTTTATCGGCGAAAGAATTTCAACCTCAAACATTAGTGGGACCGCGAAACCCTGTTCGATGGCGATGCTGATATATGCAGGCAATTCAATTTCAATCTCGCAGTTGAGCTCCAACAGGGTTTCGTCCAGGGAAAAACTGGCATTTTGCACTCGAAATGCGACCCCATCTTCGGCGACGACTAACGGCATCATTAACAGCAATATAGCAAACTGCACTATTCGAACGCTACAAGCGAGCAGATTCAAACCGGCTAAATTCCGAAACGCCCCCATAGCATTAAGAACTGTTAGATCTGGTATCGTAGGCAATCACTTTCTGCAAACAGGCGTAGAAAAATCCATCCATATCATGTTCTCCAGGTAATATTTGCCGTCCAAACGAGCTTTCTTCACCCCATTTTACCAATTTCAGTGATTGCTCCATACAATTATCATGGTTTTCGACAAACCATTCAATTTGCCGTTCATTCTCATCTTTAAATATTGAACAGGTGCTGTAGAGCAGCAGGCCACCAGGCTTGAGCAAAGACCATAAGGCACTGATGATTTTCTTTTGTCGTTCTACCAATTGCGAAATATCGCTGGCACGGCGCAGTAACTTGATGTCGGGATGGCGCCTGATCACGCCACTTCCAGAACAGGGGACATCGGCAAGTATTCGATCAAACTGTTTGCCATCGTGCCAGGTCGCGGGAGCTGCAGCATCACCACAAACTAGCTGTGCGTGTCGACCAATACGTTTTAAATTCTGTTCTATTTTTTGCAGCCGCGCAGCATCGATATCCAGTGCAACCAGATCAAGATCCTCGCAGTATTCCAACAAGTGGGTCATTTTACCCCCCGGTGCGGCGCAGGCATCAAGCACCCGCATCCCGGGTTTACAATCGAGTATACCCGCGGCTAATTGCGCGGCGGCGTCCTGTACGCTGACCAGTCCTGAATTGAATACGTCGAGTGTTGAAATATCGCAGGGCTTTTCAAGGGTCATCGCCGACTCGACTATTTCATGCCCGATCGCTTCTATACCCTGTTTACGCAACATCTCGATCATTGCCTTGACCGAATTCCGGCACAAGTCCACGCGCAGTGTTAATGGCGCTCTCTGGTTACCAGCCCGCGCAATGTCTGGATAATGTTGCGGCCAGTCCTCGGCTATTTTTTGCTGCATCCACTCGGGATAGGAAACCATATGCTGTGCCTGAGCAATATCGATACCCTCTTTGATCGCCCGGCGTAATACTGCATTCACAAGACCCGTGGCCCAATCCTTTTTAATCCCCCGGGCAAGCTTTACCGATTCATTCACCGCCGCATGATCTTCAATACGCATAAATAAAATTTGATATAGCCCTAAAATCAAAATGATTTCGAGGTCGAGATTTTTTGGCTTGAATGGTTTGCGCAGGTAAGGTGTTATCATCGGTCGGAGTGCCAAAAACCAGCGGCAGGTACCTCTGATCAGCTCCTTATACAGGGACAAATCACGGGTATCAGGGTTATGCACATTGGTTAATATTGCCTCGCTGGCAGTATCCAGCGATTTTCCATCGCGTAATACCATTAACATCGTTTTGACCGCGAACCATCGGGGGTTAAACAAATTATCCCTGGTCAAAATTCATTCCTGTCAGATTTTTTGCGTTTAAGGCCTCGTCGGCGGTTAAGCGTTTTTTACCCGCAAACTGATATTCTGTAATCCGCAGTACCGAATCTTTGCAACTCACGTACAATCCCGTCCGATCGTGTTCAATAATCCGTCCAGGGAAATCATGATCGCGTGACGTATCGATTTCAGCCCGCCATACCCTGACCGTTTTGTTATCTAGACTAGTAAAACTGACCGGCCAGGGAACAAACGCCCTGGTTTCCCGCAGTATAGTCTCGGCGTCCTTATTCCAGTCTATCTGGGCCTCTGATTTTTCGATTCGAGGCGCGTAGGTTGCCCTGGCGTCATCCTGGGGCATCCTGGTCTGCTCCCCTTTTTCAAACTGAACCAGTGTTTCCAGCAACAATTCAGCGCCGAGCAGCTGCAAATGGTCGTGTAAATCGACGGACGTCCATCCAGACAAAATTGGACAGCAGGAGATCGCCAGTATATCGCCGGTATCCAGTCCCGCATCCATTTGCATAATAGTAATGCCAGACTCTTCGTCTGCAGCCAGAATCGCACGTTGAATCGGTGCTGCTCCGCGCCATCTCGGTAACACCGAGGCATGAATATTGATGCTTCCCAGGCGCGGCGTGCTGAGCACGGAGAGTGGCAGTAGTAACCCGTATGCCGCGACCACTATAATATCGGGTTTAAAACCGGCGAGGCGAGTCAGTTCTGACTCTACTTTTAAAGACTGCGGTTGAAACACCGGAATATCGTGCCTGAGCGCACAGACCTTGACTGGACTTTGCTTTAGATTACGGCCCCGACCCGCTGGCCGATCGGGTTGGGTGTATACCGCTAGCACATCGTGCTCTGATTTCACTAACAACTCGAGGGCCGGAACTGCAAATTCTGGGGTGCCCGCATAAATAATTTTTAACATGGTGATTGGAGGCGCTTGCCTGCTGTTAGCTCAAGGTTCCTTGTTTTTTTTGCTTGACCAGTTTTTTCCTGATCCGATCCCGCTTCAGCTTGGACAGGTAATCGACAAATAATTTGCCCTCCAGATGATCCATTTCATGCTGAATACAAGCCGCTTCCATACCACTTGCCTCGAATTCAATTATTTCACCTGCTTCATCCATCGCCCTGACACGGATATGTTCGGCACGGGTCACCGATTCGTAAAATCCGGGCACCGAAAGACAACCCTCATCGGATTCCTCTTCACCGTCGGCCTGCAATAATTCTGGGTTAATCAGACATCTCGGTGCATTGCGCTCCCCGGACACATCCATCACCAACAAACGAATATGTCTGTCAACCTGGGTCGCCGCTAGACCAATACCTGGCGCTTCATACATGGTTTCAAACATATCACTGACAAAATTCTTCAGCTTACTGTTGAACAGCGTTACCGGCCTGGCAACCCTGCGAAGTTTTGGATCCGGGAAATGTAAAATATTTAATAAAGCCATATTTTATAACTTCAGGAGGTTTATAATTAGTTGTTCCAAGTTTTTGATTATATTAGCCATTAAAAAAGTTGTAGTCGAATAAATATAGGCTACAATCGACATACTAATACCGCATATTTAGAGTTATTTTTTATGTCTAACAACGCCAATAGACAGTTATTGAACCGATTGATCCTACTCTCGGGTTTATTCCTAGTCACCGCCTGTGCTGGCCCAGATACCCCTTTTGCAACGCTAGAAGAGCCCGATTCGGAATCAGGGACCCAAACGGTAGAGGCGATGATCCCAGAGCAGGAACCTTCTGAAACGATAACCTATGAACCAGAATATCCTCAAACCTATATTGTACAAAAAGGCGACACCTTGTGGGATATTTCCTCGGTATTTTTACGTGATCCGTGGCACTGGCCAGAAATCTGGTTCAAAAATCCGCAAGTTGAAAACCCTCACCTGATTTATCCGGGGGATGAACTGGCTATTATCTATATTGGTGGAGAAAGACGCGTGCAAATTGTGAGACGCGGTGAAGATGGTCAAATACTATCTATTGGCGGCACCTCCGGCATGAAAGTAGTGAAACTGTCACCCAGGGTACGCACACATGCTATCGATGCAAGCATACCTTCGATACCTATCGATTCTATCCGGCACCTGTTATCCCGCCCACTGATCATTGAGAAAGAGGAGTTGGATAGTTCGGCCTATGTTATATCCAGCGTAGACGCTCATTTGATTAACAGTGTTAACGATCACTTGTATGTACGGAAACTCGATACCAATTCCGGTAACGGTCGTTACCAGATATTCAGACCTAATAAACCACTTCATGACCCTACTACCGATGAGTTGCTCGGTTACGAAGCCATTTATGTTGGCGAAACCAAGTTATTACTGGGCGGCGACCCGGCCACAGTGCAGGTCACTAAATCGGTACGTGAAATTTTACGTAACGACCGGGTGCTGCCAATTGATAACACTAATTTCGAACGCGACTTCTTTCCCAAACCCCCGGGCACCCAGGTCCGAGGCGAAGTTCTCTCGCTACTGGATGCAATATCCATGCTGGGACAGTATCAAACCCTCGCGATCAATCTCGGATCACGCGATGGAATTGAAACCGGCAATTTGCTCGTCGTAAAACGTGTCGGCGCAGTCATCCCGGATTTTGAAGAAGAAGATCCTACCTTCAAATTGAAATTGCCTAATGAGCGCGTTGGATTGGTGATGATTATCCGCTCATTCGAAAAAATGAGCTATGCGCTGGTAATGGAAGCTAGCCGTCCAATAATTGTTACGGACTATGTCGAATCACCTTAATACTCTCTCAGCACGCTCAAGTTAATCTCAAAAGGTCGGACTACTAAAATTCATTAAAGTTAAACGCAGACCCATCGATGATGGTATACTACTGTCTGCACCACTAACTGCTTTACTGGATTTACGATGCTAAAGGATCAGCTTGCCAGTTTTCTCACTCTTCATCATGTTTTCGGCCTGGGTCGGGTTTCGCTTATCAGTTTAAGCGAGGGATTCGATGGTGATTTCAATCGGATACTCAATGCCAGCC
>JACZQS010000307.1 GCA_022545625.1 Pseudomonadota bacterium | reverse complement strand
TTCAATCGAAATTGCCGGCGATAATCCCTCGATATGGTCCAGGTCAGGTTTTTCCATTACCGACAGGAATTGGCGGGCGTAGGTCGAAAGAGATTCGACGTATCGGCGTTGGCCCTCGGCAAATATAGTATCGAATGCGAGTGACGATTTTCCGGAACCGGAGAGGCCGGTGAATACGATCAGTTTGTCGCGCGGCAAGGTGATATCGATATTTTTGAGGTTATGCGTTCTCGCGCCCCGGATCGTAATAAATTCCATAGATTAGATGTGCCAGCCAAACGATCAATTATAACTTTTCGGGCCTGGTTGTTCACTGATTAGTTTGTTTATCCTAAAGCAGCTGTCCGGCGTCCCGGAACCATGCAACCTGTCATCATTGTAAGATTCCGGCTCTAAGGCCGGAATGACGAATTTTCCAGCTTCGTCATTCCTGGCGGGATGCCGCCCACTTAGCAGGAATCTTGAAACGTGCCATCATTGTAAGATTCCGGCTCTAGCGGTCGGAATGACGATTCCTCCAGCCTGTCATTCCTGCGAAAGCAGGAATCTTTAGTTAGTCCCGTAGAGAGCAACGCCCTGCGATCATTACGCCCTGCAATCTATCCTTAAAGAAGGCTTATTGATTGTGTTAGAATCGCGCAATTCCATTCGTTCCTGCCTGCCTTTCGCATGTTAATTACTGAAAAACGAGCCGCGTTCTCGCTGTCGCTGGTATACGCCTTTCGCATGTTAGGACTATTTATGATCCTGCCGGTTTTCAGCCTGTATGCCGATGATTTCGCCGGTACAACGCCACTTTTGACCGGTCTCGCGATAGGTATTTATGGGCTGACCCAGGGTTTATTCCAGTTGCCATTCGGGTTTTTGTCGGACCGGTTCGGTCGCAAGAGGGTAATTGTTGCCGGCCTGTTAATATTTTGTCTTGGTAGCATAGTCGCGGCCGAGGCCGATTCGATTTACCAGGTGATTGCCGGTCGCGCATTACAGGGCCTCGGTGCGATAGCGGCGGCATTGATGGCACTCGCGGCTGACCTGACCCGCGAAGAAATCCGGCTAAGGGTGATGGCCATTATCGGTATGTCAATTGGTGCGAGCTTTATGATTTCGATGGTGGTTGGACCCGTGCTGGCAGCCCGTTATGGATTGCCGGTAATATTCTGGATAACGGCCGGTCTGGCCCTGGCCGGGATCGCCGTGATCATCTTTATCACCCCGCAGCCGCAGAGCCAGGCGTTTCATCGGGACACCCAGTTATCAATGGCGGATGTCGGGCAGATATTGAAAAATATCGAACTACAAAGACTCGACCTGGGTATTTTTGTCCTGCACCTGGTGTTGTCCGCTACCTTTGTCATATTTCCACTGGTATTAAGGGATGGCCTGTTAATCGACGAAGCCCTGCATTGGAAAACCTACTTGCCGGTATTCGCGCTTTCGGTGCTGGGTATGGTGCCGCTGATTATTATTACCGAGAAGTTTCGCAAGTTGAAAAGTATGTTCCTGCTCGGTATTGCAATGGTTCTGCTTGCTGAAGTAGGTCTCGCGTTGGCAACCGGTTATGACACGGTATTCCTGATGCTGGTAGTATTTTTTATCGGCTTCAATTTTCTCGAGGCCTCGTTACCATCCCTGGTCGCCAGCATAGCGCCGGCGGCGATGAAAGGCACCGCGATGGGACTATTTTCCAGCGCGCAGTTTTTTGGGGCATTTAGCGGGGGCGTGGTAGGCGGAGTATTGCTTGCGAGCCAAAACTATACCAATGGGTTTCTGATTCTCGCGGGCCTGGTACTGGTCTGGTTGTTGATAGCCGCAGCGATGAAACAACCCAAACTGCTGGAATCGAAGATCGTGTCATTGAAAAACATGGGTGAAGAATCGGTTAAATTATTTGTGAAACAGGCGTCACTGATCAAAGGGGTGCATGAAGTTTCGGTCTATCCGGATGACCGCGTCGCTTACCTGAAGGTTGAAAAAGCTTTCGATGAGCAACCTCTAAATGCGTTGCTGGTGAAGTGAATTAAATTTATTAAATAACAAGTTTCAAAATAAAACTGTTGCATTTAGAAACTAATAGTGTAATCTTAATGTCACAGGTTTTCAGCCTGTAAAGAAAAAGCACAGGGATTCCGAGTCAAGCTCGGAATGGTGTTCAAATAAAATGAAACAAAAGGAGTTTGTTATGAAAGCAGTTAATACCCTCGCGGCGCTTGCCGCACTCACCTTCTCTTCTCTCACTTTCGCCAGCCCGGTGAATATCAATACCGCGAATGCCGAGCAAATTGCCGAGGCATTAAACGGTATCGGTATCGTCAAGGCCCAGGCTATCGTCGATTATCGTACCAGCAATGGCCTGTTCAGTAGTCCTGACCAGGTCATCATGGTTCGTGGCATCGGTGATTCGACCTTCGAGAAGAACAAGGCTGATATTCTTATCAAGTAGTTAGTAGTCAGGGATGAACGTTCGGCAGGGACGCCGATTAAAAAAGCCCCGGGAATATAAATTCTCCGGGGCATTTTTTATACTTTTCAATCGGTGCAGAATAGTCTCCCTATGGGGCAGGGTAACTTCAATTGAAACTCGCTAAATAATGTTTCAGCAAGTAAAATACCCGCCATTAATTTCATCATGTAATCTACAAATATTCGGAGTCAAACATGGCCAGAGGCGTCAATAAAGCAATTATCATAGGAACACTGGGACAGGACCCAGAAGTCAAATACACAGCCGGTGGCAGTGCGGTTGTCAATATCGGTGTCGCGACCAACGAAACCTGGAAGGACAAGCAAACCGGTGAAGCCCAGGAACGTACCGAATGGCATCGTATCGTCATGTTTGGCAAGCTCGCCGAAATTGCCGCACAGTATTTAAAGAAGGGTTCGCAAGCCTATTTCGAAGGCAGGATTCAGACCCGTAAATGGCAGGATAAAAGTGGTCAGGATCGATATACCACCGAGATAGTCGCCAACGAAATGCAAATGCTGGGGGGCAAACCGTCGTCAAGTACCGTGCCGTTTGATCCACCGGAAAAGCAATCCGATCAGGCAAAGCAACCAGAAACAGCACCGGTAGACGATGGCTTCGACGATATTCCGTTCTAGGAGTGTCACCCGTAGGGCGCAATAACCAGAAGGCATTGCGCCAGCTAAAAAGTCAGACATTACTGTAATGACCGCTTACGACGTATTCAACGGTGACGCCGACGGTATCTGCTCGCTACAGCAATTGAGATTACACTCGCC
>JACZQS010000042.1 GCA_022545625.1 Pseudomonadota bacterium | reverse complement strand
CGTCGAACGAATGCTCGCCGGGGACCAGGCCCTGTTGAAGACCCACCGAAGACGCAAACAAAGAGGATAAACCGAGTATAACCAGAATTAGAACGGCGGCGACGTCAACGCTGACAATTTCAAACGAAAAAAGGTAAATGATAAAAATCAGCAAACCGCTTACCCAGGCCACTTCGATGCTGGGTGCCACCTGGGTCATACCCCAGACCGCTAATACAAAAAAGGGTGCCGCGATCGATTTTTTACCCCGGGATTTTTTAAGTTTAATCAAGCTTTGCTCGATGCCTCATACAGTTTCCAGCCGAGTTGGGGTGCTCCAATCAGTTGGTAAAATGAAATACTGGTGCACCCCTCAGGGCGGTATAGTGGGCCTACACGGGTAATTAATACCGGTGAAGCGCTGCGTATTCAAATCAAAAAATGAAATCGAGGTATCACTATGCGAATCATCCAACTTGCAGCCGAGCGGCTGCTTGTCAATATGAATTCCATGACCCGCTGGTTGATTGTGGATGCGCTCGGAACCAATACCGCTAGTTTACACAATTTGATATATCCACACAAAATCTAGTTGATAAACAAGGCCAAAATAAATGCGGGTTACAGCCTGTTGAGGTTCGCGATCAAAGCTGAAAACCGATAATATAGATCCACAGAAAATGTCCTTATTGCATATGGAGCTGATCGATAGCCACTGCCATCTTGACGACGATCGTTTCGACCCTGATCGTGATGCGGTCGTCGCGCGGGCAAGATCGTCAAATATAGGCAAGATCGTTATCCCCGCGACAACCGCAAATCGCTGGGCCAAAGTCAAGCAGGTGGCCGCTGAGTATGATGGGGTATATCCTTCCTACGGATTGCATCCGATGTTTATCGAACAACACCAGGCGATGCATATACGCGAACTCGATGAATGGCTGGACCGCGAGAAACCGGTTGCGGTGGGCGAATGCGGGATCGATTTTTATGATTCCAGAATCGATGAAAAGTGGCAGAAACAGCTATTTAACGAGCAGTTGCAACTGGCCGTGAATTACCAGTTACCGGTCATAGTTCATGCCCGCAAAGCGATGGACGAGGTGATCAGCCTGCTAAGGAAAAAAACACCCGTGGGTGGCGTGATCCATAGCTTTGCCGGCAGCCTGCAACAGGCGCAACAATTAATCGATCTCGGATTCAAGCTGGGAATCGCTGCCACGGTGGGATTTGAACGTGCCAAAAAATTACGCTCGGTGGTTGCCAGCGTGCCGGAATATGGCCTGCTGCTCGAATCCGACGCGCCCGATCAACCCGGACCCGGACACCGTGGTGAGCGTAATGAACCGGTCTATATCGTCGAACATTTAAAAACTATCGCCACACTGCGCAATATCCCGGAGTCGGAAATGACCGGGATCCTCCAGCGCAACAGCTACCAGCTATTCAAATTTTAGGCTGTTGAAGATATTAAACCATGCACGAACTCAAATATGAGCCAGGCTTACCCGGGGTAGTCGGTTCAAATCGAGCTTGCAGTTAATATCGGTAAAATGGCTGGCCTTCATCAGGCTTGCAACTGCATCCTGCTGATCGAACCCATGTTCGAGCAGAAGATAACCGCCGGGTTTCAAATAGGCGGGAGCATCCGCGATAATTCGTTGCAGCGCTTCGAGGCCGGTCTCTCCCGGGCTGAGGGCGTCCAGTGGTTCGGCGGGCAAATCACCTTTTTCCAGGCAGGGGTGCAGCGCAGGAATATAGGGTGGATTCGAAACAATCATATCGAATTTTCTACCGGTTTCTATTTGCGCAAACCAGTCGGACTGAATCCAGTCGATTGTTACCGAATGGTCAATGGCATTTTGTCTGGCTAAATCGAGGCAATCGGCGCTGATATCGGTTGCAACAATATTCATTTTGGGGCGATGCACTTTAAGCGCGATAGCGATGGCGCCATTGCCAGTGCCGAGCTCTAACAGGTTTGTCGCAAAATCGCCCGGGCACAGGTCGATCGCAGTTTCCACCAGTAGCTCGGTTTCCGGTCGGGGTATCAGGGTAGCGGGGCTGGTTTTCAGGGTCAGGGAATAAAATTCGCGTTCGCCCAACAGGTAGGCGACCGGTGTTGGCAGCAGGCGCTTGTCAACCAGTGCCTGGAAGTGATGCCACTCCTCAGGGGCCAGCAGTTGCTCGGGCCAGCTATACAAATAACTGCGCGGTTTACCGAGGCAATATGCCAGGAGTATCTCCGCATCGAGTTTCGGGGTATCGCTGACCCCGGCGCAGCAGCCTGTCGCCCACTCGATCGCGGAGTCGATTTTTTCACTCATTGGCTATGAACTGTTTCACTGTCGTAATTGCCAATCGATGACTAAGATTAATGCGTACGTCATCATTTTCTCCCCCTGAATAACGATGATGTCACCAGGCCAGGGACGGCCTACCTATTCGTCGGTGCCTTGGCGATAGTCTCAAGGCAGACAAACTATTAACCCGGTGCTCGCCGGGTTAACTTTATCCAAGCCCCTGGCTATCCTCGGCCAGCTTGGCCAGTTGTTCCGCCTGATATTCGCGCATCAATGGTTCGACCACGTAGCCGAGGGAGCCCGAGAGAATTTCTTCGAGCTTGTACAGCGTCAGGTTAATTCTATGATCGGTGAGGCGTCCCTGGGGGAAATTATAGGTGCGGATTCGTTCGGAGCGATCCCCGCCACCGACCAGTGATTTTCGCTCGGCCGCCTGTTCCTTTTCCTGTTTTTGCTTCTCCGCATCATAGATTCGAGCCTGCAGCAAGGACATCGCACGCGCCTTGTTCTTGTGTTGTGAACGTTGATCCTGGCACTCGACCACGGTACCGGTAGGTAGATGGGTCAAACGTATCGCCGAGTCGGTTTTATTGACATGCTGACCGCCTGCACCCGACGCGCGGAAGGTATCGATACGCAAATCAGCCGGGTTTATTTCAATCATCTGCACATCTTCGCCTTCAGGAATGATAGCTACCGTCGCAGCCGAGGTATGCACACGACCCTGCGATTCCGTTTCCGGTACGCGTTGCACGCGGTGGGCACCGGACTCGAATTTCAGATGGGAATACACGCCCTGGCCGATGATGCGCGCAATAATTTCCCTGAAACCACCATGCTCACCCTCGCTGCTATTCAGTATTTCCAGCTGCCATCGTTGCGATTCAGCGTAACGGCTATACATGCGAAATAAATCTCCGGCAAACATTGCGGCTTCGTCTCCACCGGTGCCTGCTCGAATTTCAAGAAATACGTTTGCGTTATCGTCGGGATCCTTTGGCAACAGCAACTTCTGCAATTCCAGTTCCAGCTGTTCAATTTTCTCACTGTTTTCGGTGATTTCCTCTTGCGCCAGTTCGCGCATTTCGGCGTCGTCTTCCGACAACATTTCCTCGGCGGCAGCAAGGGCGTTTTGGGCGAGTTGATAAGCGCTAAAGCTTTTTACCAGGCCCTCAAGCTGGGCATACTCCATCGACAGGTTGCGAAACTTGTCCTGGTCGTTAATCGTCTCGGCGTCAGCCAGCAAGGCGGCAATTTCTTCGTGCCTAGCGCTCAACAGTTCCAGTTTATTTAACAGGGATTCTTTCATCAGGGGTTTAGGTTAAGATTTATCAGGGGATATCAGCGATTGTAAAAATCGTATGGTTGCCTGGTCGTTCGATTCCAGTGCTTTACGCATCTCTATGGTGGGGCCATGAAGCATTTTATTAGTCAGGGTATTGGCTAATCTCTGGAGCGCTTTTTCGGCATCATGGTCTTGCTGATATTGCGCTAACACGCGGTCGATGCACTGTTGTTTGATGGTCTCCGCATTGTCACGCAATAGCCTTATCTGATCGGCCGACTGGTGGGTTTTTAACCATTGTTCAAAGTTCTTGACCTCGAAATTGATAATTTCCTGCGCCGATTCAGCCGCCAGCTCGCGCGTGCGCAGGTTTTCATCGATTACCTGTTCTAGATCGTCAACTGTATAGAGATAAATATCCTCGAGTTCGCCTACCTGGCTTTCGATATCTCTCGGTACCGCCAGATCAACCATGAAAATAGGACGGCGTTTGCGCCGCTTGAGTGCCGATTCAGTGGCACCCTTGCCGAGAATAGGCAGCTGGCTGGCGGTCGATGAAATCACGATATCCGCCTTGACTAGTTGTTCCGGTACATCACTGATAGCTACCGCGATTGCGCCGACCTCTTTTGCCAGCCGGGCCGCATTTTCGAGACTACGGTTAGCAATCACCATAGAGCCAATCTTCTGGCTCCGGAGGTGACGCGCTACCAGTTCAATCGTTTCACCGGCACCAATCAGCAATGCCTGTAATTTGTCCAGGTTACCGAATATCTGCCTGGACAAAGTGACCGCTGCGAATGCGATCGACACCGGATGGGAGCCAATCTCGGTATCCGTGCGAACGCGCTTGGCAACATTAAATGAGTGTTGGAAGAGTCGGCCAAGAATCGAGTCGATACTGTTGCCATTGCGAGCCTGGTCGAATGATTGCTTAAGTTGACCGAGAATCTGTGGTTCTCCTAGCACCATAGAGTCGAGTCCCGAGGCCACGCGGAACAGGTGGCGTGCCACTTCCTGATCGGTGTATCGATACATATAAGGTGATAGTGCTTCAGAACTCATTCCATGATAACTGGAGAGCCAGTGCGAAATTGCATCGCTGGAATCACTAGAGGTATCGCAATAAATCTCGGTTCGATTGCAGGTGGAGACGATAACGGATTCATTGACCGTGGCAAATTCCTGAAGCTCGACCAGGGCCTGGCCCATCTGGTCCGGTGCAAAGGCCACTTTTTCGCGAATTTCGACCGGTGCAGTCTGATGATTGATGCCAAGCGACAATAGGGACATGGTTAAAGGGGAATTTCGTGTTAACAGGCAATTTTCCGGCATTGGTTTGCAAAATACAAGGCGGCGCTATACAAAACTGGTCAAGGGTTTCTCCGCTCAGTCCCGGGTGACTGATGAATAGCATCATTATATAGTATAGTGGAATGATATCCCCCGGAACGAATCTCTCCGCTGGGAATCATATAAATCAAGGTATTTTAATAATTCTGATTAAGACTTCTAGCTTCTCGCTTTTGATACGGAGTGCTACACTCAATAGTCGGGGATTGAACCTGGGCAATCAGAAAACTTGAATAAATTGTTGAATATTGTGGACAGATTAAAAATAGCGTTGGTGGTTTGCATCGCGTTCTTGCTACCGGCTTGTGCGGGGATGCAAAGCCCGTCATTACAAAACGATTCGCTGCTGCAAGCGGATTTGGCCCAAATAAGCCTCGCGACTCCACAGCCAAACTTATTCAGTGATGATGCCTACCATTTATTGGTAGCGGAGATCGCAATTATGCGAGGTCAGACCGATCTGGCGGTGGAAAATTATCTGAGTGTCGCCAGGTCCCAGAATAATCCAGAGATTGCCGAACGAGCGGTACGCATAGCGGTATATGGTCAGAACCTGGAAGCGGCTACAGAGGCTGCCCAGCGATGGGTCGAACTGGCGCCCGACCAGGTTGAGGCACGCCAAACTATCGTGGCGATATATATTCGCCAGGATAAGGCCGATAAAGCCTTTCAATACCTGGATGATATTATCGATACCAGTGAAATGTCCGAAGCGACATTATTCAGCTCGGTGCTTTCAGTGCTGTCGCGTGAAAAAAATATTACCACGGTACTCTCGGTCACCCACCGAATCGCACAGAAACATCCAGAACGAGCCTACGCTCAATTCTTACACGGCATGTTGGCCGCCCAGGGCGATCAATCTGTGGAGGCGCTGGAGTATCTTGATAGGGCGCTGGCAATTCAGGATATTGAGGGCGCACACAATGCAAGAGCCAATTTGTTGTTAAAACTGGGCCGGCGTGAAGAGGCGGTTATCAGTTTGTACAAAGCTGTGCTTGCAACACCGGATAACCAGAAGCTGCGATTGACCTATGCACGATTGCTGGTCGATGTTAAACAGTATGAAAAAGCACGGGTCGAATTCGAAATTCTGCATCAGGCATCTCCACAGGATGCCGATCTGTTGTATAGCCTTGGATTGTTGTCGCTAGAGTCCCAGCGCCTCGACGATGCAGAGAAATTTATGTTGAAGCTGGTGCAGATGAATCAGCGCGAGGGTGAGTCGCAGTATTATTTGGGCCGGATCAATGAAGGCCTGGGGCGTTACCGAAAAGCGATCGACTGGTATCGACAGGTGCATGTCAGCGAGTATCTTTTTGATGCAAAATTGCATATTGCTGATTTGCTGGGTAAAACAGGGCAATATGGCGAGGCGCATGATTACCTGGACGCGATGCTTAAGGGCAGTCAGTCAAATGGCTCGCTGGTTCGCATCTACCTTGCCATCGGCGAGTTATTGCGCTCAGAGACACGCTACGAAGAGGCGGTGGAAGTCTACACCACTGCCCTGGGTATCGTTCCCGGCAATACCGACCTGCTGTACTCCCGGGGGCTGGTTGCGGAAAGAATTGGCCGCATCGATATCCTCGAACAGGATATTCTCGAAATATTGAAAACTGAGCCGAACAATGCACACGCATTGAATGTGCTTGGATATACCCTGGCGGATCAAACTGATCGATATCAAGAGGCTCATGCCTACCTGAAACGCGCCATCGAAATCAGGCCCGAAGATGCAGCGATCATCGATAGCCTGGGTTGGGTCAACTATCGCCTGGGTAACTATGACGAAGCAATTCGATTACTGCGACGCGCCCTGTCACGATTCGACGATAGCGAAATTGCCGCGCATTTGGGCGAGGTGCTCTGGGTTAGTGGTGCACAGGGGGAGGCCAGGAGTGTCTGGCAGAGGGCACTGAGAAAAGTGCCCGATGACCCTCTGCTGCAACGAACTATGCATCGATTTATACAATAATCCCGCACCTATACTGTCCGCCAGGCACCCAGGTACAACTCGTATGCGCCGATGCATAAATTCGTGAATTTTATACCGTTTATCCAGTTCCTCCCGGCAGGCAGAAAACCTGTGTTACGTTTCGCGGCTTCGCTGTGGGTGATCATGTCGTTGGTTGCCTGTAGCGGTTTGCCCGATCTTCCGGTAACCGATGAGAGTTACCGAATCTGGGCCAGGTATCAGGAGCAATTACACGAAATTAATAGTTGGCAAATTCATGCACGGGCGGTGATTTTTGTTGGGCGGGGGGTTTACCAGGTAGGTATAAGTTGGCAGCGTGAGATTGATCAATTTGTTATTTTGATCGAAGCGCCATTTGGGCCGGGGGTATTTCGCCTCGAAACTAATCAGCAATTCGAGGGCCTGCCACCGATAAAACTTTCAATGCCTGACGGCCAGGTCTTATTCGATGAATCAGCCGAGGTCCTGTTGACAAGGGTACTTGGCTGGTCTTTCCCGGTCAGCGGGCTTAAGTCATGGATTAAAGGCTTGCCTCTACCAGACCCGGACTATAGTTTCGAATTGCAGGCCGATGGCCGATTAAAGTCCCTGCAGCAGGACGACTGGGTGATCAACTACCTGGAATATTTCACTCGCGACGATGCGGCACAGGGGTTGCCCAGGAAGATGTATCTTAAGCATAAGAATCTGGCGGTGAAAATTGTCATCGAGCGATGGCATCAATTTGAGGCAACCGCCAATTCACCGGTTTTATTTCCCGAATTTGACTAGGTGGGTAGGCAATGAAACACCTGTCCTTGCAATCACCCGCCAAGCTAAACCTGATGTTGCATATTATCGGCAGACGGGATGATGGCCACCATTTGTTGCAAACGGTTTTTCAGTTCATCGACTTGAACGATCAAATTGAATTCGATCTAACCCCGGATGGCTCAATACAGCGATACGATAGCAACACGCCTGTAAGCGAAGCTGAAGATATTGTGATTCAGGCTGCAGAATTATTACAAGAACGTTTCCGGGTAGACCGGGGTGTTCGAATATCGATTGATAAACGTATTCCGATCGGGGGAGGGCTAGGGGGCGGCAGCTCGAATGCTGCGACGACATTGCTTGCGCTGAATCAAATGTGGAGTCTAAATCTGGGGTTGAGCGAACTGGCTGAAATCGGGCTGGATCTGGGAGCCGACGTACCGGTGTTTGTGATGGGCCGGGCTGCCTGGGCAAGCGGAATTGGTGAGCAGTTAAGCCCGATTGAATTAAGCGAGCCCTGGTACCTTGTGATCCATCCCGGGGTGCAGGTTTCGACTGCAAAAATATTTGCAGCGGAAGAATTGACACGGGATTGTGATGCAATCACAATACGCGCCTTTCTGAGCGGATCGGGCATTAATGTCTGTGAAAAAGTTGCCTGTAATTTGTACCCAGAGATACAGCTGGCGATAGACTGGTTAAACCAGTATGGCAACGCCCGGATGACTGGCACCGGAGCCTGTGTATTCGCGGCTTTCGATAGCCTCGAACAGGCGGAAGGTGTAGTATCCCGCGCACCGAGTAAATGGGACAGTTTCGTCGTTAAAGCGATGAATAAAAATCCGGTGCTAACGCAATGCGGGATGCCCGATTAGGCAGGCGAAAATAGATTAAATGGGCCGTCGCCAAGTGGTAAGGCACCAGGTTTTGATCCTGGCATTCGTTGGTTCGAATCCAGCCGGCCCAGCCATATTTAAAGACTGAGCGAGAAATAATGGATGGTTGTTAGTGTAGCCACGAACGATTTGATGGTCTTCACAGGAAATGCTAATCCCGAGTTATCGCGGACCGTAGCGCGCAACCTGGATATTCCTATTGGAAACGCTTCGGTGGGTGTATTTAGCGACGGTGAAACCTCGGTCGAGATCGGCGAGAATGTTCGCGGCAAGGATGTATTTATCATACAGCCGACCTGCACTCCGACCAATGACAACCTGATGGAGTTACTGGTCATGATCGATGCGCTAAAACGCGCATCGTGCGACCGGGTCACTGCAGTCATCCCGTATTTCGGATATGCGCGCCAGGACCGTCGAGTGCGATCACAGCGGGTTCCGATTACTGCCAAGGTGGTCGCAAATATGCTTGATAGTGTGGGCGTCGACAGGGTCTTGACGGTTGATCTGCACGCGGATCAGATCGAAGGTTTTTTTAAATGCCTGGTGGACAATGTCTACGCGTCGCCGATCTTAATGGGCGATATCTGGAAGCAAAAGTATCCGGATATGATAGTCGTGTCACCCGATGTCGGTGGTGTAGTGCGAGCCAGGGCAGTAGCAAAGCAGCTTGACGATGCAGAACTTGCGATCATCGACAAACGTCGACCACAGCCGAATATGGCGAAGGTGATGAATATCATCGGCGAAGTGAAGGATAAAACCTGCATCATAGTCGACGACATGGTCGATACCGCGGGGACCTTGTGCCATGCAGCTGCGGCGTTGAAGGAGCGTGGCGCGAAAGGCGTTTTTGCCTACTGTACCCATCCAGTGTTGTCCGGTAATGCGATAGAAAATGTTGAAAACTCGGTGCTCGATGCACTGGTTGTAACCGATACTATTCCACTTTCAGCGGAAGCTGAAAAGTGCGGCAGCATTCGCCAGGTATCGGTTGCCGGAATGTTGGCAGAAACAATCCGCCGCATTCATTTTGAAGAATCGGTCAGTTCATTATATATGGATTGACAATAGTTCCTTCCTGGTCGCGAGGAGGGTCTCCGTCATCAGACGGTTTTTTGTTTTTGGAGTACAGTAATGTCAGATAATATCCAACTGAATGCTGAACCACGTGCAGATTCGGGGAAAGGTGCGAGCCGCCGCCTGAGACGCAGCGGATTGGTTCCAGCAATCGTATACGGGGGCGATAGTGGTCCCCGGTCAATCAGCCTTGTGCACAACAAATTTAATCACGAACTTGAAAATGAAGCGATTTATACACAGCTTATCGACCTGAATATAGGTCAGGAAAGCGAAGAAGTGATTTTGCGCGATTTGCAACGCCACCCGTTCAAGAACCGAATCCTGCACGCCGACTTCTTCCGCATCGACAAGAAAAAACCGATTCACGTGGTAGTGCCTATCCATGCAGTCAATACCGAGGAGTGTATTGGCGTGAGATCGGATGGCGGCATGTTGACACAGGTAGCCACTGAAATTGAAGTAATCTGTCTGCCGAAAAACCTGCCGGAATACCTCGAGGTTGATGTTGCCGAATTGCATCTCGGCGAAACCCTGCATTTATCCGAACTCAAGATGCCCGAAGGTGTCGAAATCGTCGCGCTGACTTATGGTGAAGACCACGACTCCGGCGTTATCTCGGTAGTGAAAACCCGTTTGGAAGAAATTATATCCGACGAGGCACCTGAGGCCCTCGACGAGGAAGGTGAGGGCGAAGCTGAAGGCGAAGAAGGCAGCGAAGAGCCATCTGAAGGCGGCGAAGAGGCCAGCAAAGGGACCAGCGAAGAGTAATACCACTTGTGGCTGCGCTTACCGCGGACATTCGTTTGATAGTCGGCCTCGGAAATCCCGGGGCCGATTACGTCGATACCCGGCACAATGCCGGATTCTGGTTTCTCGACCTGCTGGTAAACCACCTGTCTCAGACGTTTCGATATGAAAAGCGATTTAATGCTGATGAAGCCAGGTTTCGCTCGGGTGACAGGGACATTATTCTGCTCAAACCCCGGACTTTTATGAATCGAAGCGGCCAGTCGGTGGGTGCAGTGATGCGTTTCTACAAGATGCGGCCAGAGCATATTCTGCTAGTCCACGACGAACTCGATCTGGTCCCGGGCGACAACCGCTTGAAGCAGGGTGGGGGTCACGGCGGGCACAATGGCCTGCGCGATACGATCAGTCATCTGGGGGATAATGATTTTTTCCGCTTGCGTGTCGGCATTGGCCATCCCGGTGATCGTGATCAGGTCACTAATTACGTGCTTCATCGCCCCTCCCTGGAGGATAAGGAGTTGATCCAGGCAGCTAATCAACGCACGCTCGATGTCATGCCGCGGGTGTTCGAAGGTCGACTCGACAAGGCGATGCAGGCATTACATACCCAAATCGGGGAATAGGCCAATCATGGGATTTAAATGTGGCATCGTTGGACTCCCCAATGTTGGAAAATCAACATTGTTCAATTCGCTGACGCGAGCAGGAATTGCGGCCGAGAATTATCCATTTTGCACGATCGACCCGAACATCGGTGTTGTCGAGGTCCGCGATGGCCGACCGCAGGGGCTCGATCGCGTCGGACGCGGTCATCATGCCCAGCGCGAGCGATGCGTAGGCGCGGAAGACGTCGTCCTCGACATGGTCCAGCTTGGCGAGGACCTCGTCGGCCGAGTCGAAGTCGCGCAGGACCGCGAGGGCATCCTGCTGGTTGACCAACACGCCGCGCACGAGCGCGTACTGTTCGAGAAATACCTCGCCGATGCCGAAAACGACGCGGTCGAGGTCCAGACGCTGATGTTTCCGCAAACGCTCGAGCTTTCACCGGACGAGAACGCCTGGCTGCTGTCAGAGCTTGCGGAGTTTCGGCGTCTCGGTTTCCGCA
>JACZQS010000041.1 GCA_022545625.1 Pseudomonadota bacterium | reverse complement strand
CTCGGGATCAGCGCTAAATAGATCACGATCGGTCTTGCTGGAGAACAACCAGTCAGCGCCTTTCCACTCGTCCTTCCAGGTCTTGTTACCCGTGATGGCCCGATGCGGTTCACTATTTCCGGACTTGTGGTAAGCGACGGTGTCGTGCCCGCCAATTGCCACGCCAGTAAGGAAACTCTGGCTGACTGGTTCACCGGCATTTAGCTTAAATGCCATCAATACTAGTACCACAAAGATGATCGGCCGTTTGCCAGGTAACTGGGTATGCATTAAATTACTCTACATATTTACCACGGGTGTTGTCAGGAAACCCACAGATAAGTGCTATGGGTCCTGATCGAGATAAATTCGGTTACCCCATATTACCCCATTTACCAAAAGCAAATGGCCCTGATACGCTATATTTCCTTTGGCCTGATTGCCTCATGTCTGGCACCTGGGGCAGAGGTAAGAGGATCGTTGTCCCTGGACCATTTTTTTGATTGCCGTAGCGCAGACCGGGCAATCCAGTTTATTACCGTAAACATTGAGTTTCTGACTGAAGTAGCCGGGTTTACCGTCCACCTGGGTGAAATCCCGCAGCGTCGTGCCGCCCTGTAATATCGCGGCCTGTAGTGTATGTCTGATCGTCTCGACCAGCCGTTGTATGCGTTTTTTACTGATTCCACCGGCAGCACGTGCCGGATTAATACCGGCTAAAAACAGGGCTTCGCTGGCGTATATATTGCCCACGCCGGCTACCCGGTGACTATCCATAATGACCGATTTAATCGATGCGCTGCGCTTGTGGCATGTCCGGTATAGGTACTCGGTGTTAAAGTCATCCGACAATGGTTCGGGACCAAGATTGATCAGCAATCGATGCTGAAGCGGATCGGATTCCGTGTAAAGCAGGGCACCGAAGCGCCTCGGGTCGCGATACTTGAGCGCCTGGCCCGATGCTAACTGTACTTCGATGTGTTCATGGGTTTCGCTCTGGCTACCCACTGGCTGAATTTTCATGCTGCCCGACATACCCAGGTGCCAGATCAGATTGCCGCGATCGAGTTGCATCAGGATATATTTTCCGCGTCGGGATACGGACTTGATTACTCGCCCTCGCAGCCTGGCGGTTTCGCTGGCAACAGGCCAGCGCAACTGGTGATTGCGTACGATGAAGCGGGTTATTTTTTGATTGCACACATACGGAGCAATACCTTGCATTGTAGTTTCGACTTCGGGTAATTCAGGCATTAACGTGTTATAAGAACCCGGGTGAAGGCAAAGCCAGCCATCCATACGGAAGTGTCGGACACCAGTGGACTACTCTCGATCACCGAACCGTTAAGGCTATCGAAGCGGATAAATCCACCGATCGAGTAGTCGCCGAATCGCCTGCTATAGGTAAAATCTGCGCGCAGACCACTATACCCGGCTTCGGCCTGAAAGGCTGGTCTGGTCGGTAAAGCTTCGTCAGGGTCAACCGAATAATAGTAATCATGATATTGCTCACTGGCATATACCGGACCCGCAGCCAGGCGTAATTCCCAGTCCCCTTTTTTCCGGTACGGTTTATCCCATGCCAGGCGGGGATTAAACACCCGGCCTATGGCTTGTGGACTGCTTTCGAAAGTGACCGCTAACCTGAGCGGCAATTCTAACCACAAATCGGCACTCTCGCCTCGATATAAACGATAATCGAGCGAGGGACCTATTTCGAAACTGGCCTTGAGCTCCGCCATGCCGGCGCGTTCGGGGCTGTCGTCAGCCACTGGAGCAGTTGCATTGCCGCTGATCGAAAGGATCAAATCTTCATTGATGGAAAGGATTCCCTCAACGCCATCGTCTATTTTAAATCGTTCGCCACGATACTTGATAAAGGGTAGGGGTAGCAGGTAATTGGTCGAGCCTGCTGAGCCACGATAATGCGGTAAATTGAGTACCACCAGAGACACACCCAGTTCAAATACTGGTAATTGGTGCGTATCTGCCGGTACATCGAACGCGAAAAATAGTAATGCGGCTAGCCAAAATTTAGGAATTTTGTTTGGCGATCGACAATAAATCATAATACTGCTTTTCGGCAAAATGATACTGCACACCAAGGTCTGGACGAGCGATGACTATCTCGGGGTAGATAGCCATTAAAAGGAAATCAATTTTGCTGCCATTATCCAGAGTCGCCACAAATTTTTCTATAGGTGCTTTAGACCGATCATAATTTTTTATTCTGCCAGCATCGAGAGTTTGCCAGTTATTACCAAGTCGATTTAATCGGTCAGTCTCGATCTCCCCGACCACATCACCCTGCCAGCTGCCGTCACTATTTTTACGTAGACTCAAATCGCCCAGTTCGAGTGCCTCTAGTGCTACTGACCGCGGTAACAGGCGCCGGTCGATCAATCCGACAATACCCTGGGTCATGAAATGCAGGTGGATGTCGGCTAACAGGTAGACCGTCGATGCAATCTTTACATAGCGGCGTCCGCCGATATTGTTAGTAGTGCCAAAAACAATACGGGTATCGTTGAGTGTCAGGGTAGCTCGTGGATTTTGCAGTCCAAGTGCTGCCAGGTCTATCGCATCAGATGTCAGCCTTGAATCGGCTTCACTCCGCACGATACTGATTAGCCGCTCCAACGTGGTATTGTTAGCCGGCCACTGCACGGGATTTTCGAATCGCCATTGATTGCTGGATTTGCGCAGGACGAAGTGGTCGTTATCGGCAGTCTGGATAATGACGGAATGGATTTCTTGAGCTTTCAGGCTGGTAATACTGTTTTTAGGTGGGAACTCAATTTTTGCCTGGTAACGATTCCCGGCATAAATAAATATGCAGATCAATGCAATCAACAGGTAATTGATCAGCCAGCGCCTGGATAGCATCTTGAGCGCCATGATTATCGATTACGGCGCTTTAGCCAGATAGTCAATCCGCTGCCAAACAGCGATAGTGGCAGTAACAGCAAGAAGCCAAGGCCGATAATTATTTGTTGCGTTTGTGACAATTCGAGCCGGGTATCGGGTGCAGCACGCGGGCTGATGGCAATAAGATTATCATCGTGGCTCAACCAGTTGACCAGGTTGAGCCCGAGTTCAAGATTACTGCCATTACCAAGGTAGCGATTCGAGAGAAAATCAGCATCGCCGACGATGGCGACGCGTTGCTCAAACTGTGCCTCGTCGTCGGTTTCATGGCTGGCGGTTAAAGTAATACCAATTTCGAGTGGCCCGGGGGTTTCATCGTCGTCGTCACCTTTGAAAACATCTCCTGAAGTGCTGCCAGTCTCGTTCCAGCTAGCGGCACTGCTCAACAGAAAACTGCGCTGTTGCCATGTGTTGCCTTCGCCATAAAACTCTAGCGCCTGCGCTTGCGGAAATAGCGATAAACTATCGATGCCCTGGGTGATTGGGTGGCGAGGATAGGTGGCGACCAGGGCAAAATCGATCCGGTTAAGGCCGAGCAACTGGGAATTTGGATCGACAATTACCCCCGGTAGAAATTCTATGGTTAATCTGTCCGAGATGAGTTCCATACTGTCGATGGTTTGCCCGGTATCGGCCAACCACAGCAGGTTGCCGCCGCGCTCAAGGTATTCCTGTATCAACTCGATCTCCCCGGGCAACAACGCTACTTGCGGACTGGCAATGACCAGCACGTCGGTATTTTCCGGGATACTGTTGGTTTGGGTGAGCGTCAGATTTTCGATCGTAAAGCCATCTCCAGCAAGCTTTGAGGCAAACACGCTAAAATCGTGGTTGCTCTCGCTATAAGGGTTACGTTCGCCGTGACCCTGCAAAAATACCAGCCAGCGGTCGCCCTGCCGGACCAGGCGTTGAATCGCATTAGTGACATTTGCTTCGCTAACCCGGCTAATTTTTTCACTGCGCCCCTGGTATTCGACCAGGATTTCGCCATCGGTACGGATATCGTGTTTACGTAGCAATTCGGGGGATAAATCAGGGTTGAGGCTGCGAAATTTTACCAGCGGTTGCTGGTGCTGGTAGCGCTCGAACAGGCGTTCCAGTACCTCTCGGTTTTCGTTACCCGGAGAGATAAAAATCGTTATCTCGACTGGATGTTGAAGTGATTTAACCAAGCGAATAGTTTCCGCCGAAAGGCTATTACGCTGGTTGGCGGTCAAGTCGATCGACAGCGGATTGAGTTGGCTGAGCCAGGCGAGCAGCCCCATGACTACGAGAAACAGCACGATAAACAGGCCCGACTGTAATCGGATTTGCCAGCGCAAGCGGGAATTGATCATCACAACAGGCGATCCCGGTCCAGTTGGCGGATAGTTAATACCAGGAAGGTGGTAATCAATATCAGGTAATAAGCGAGGTCACTGAAGTTAAATACGCCTTCCAGCATACTCTGGTGATGCCGCAAAATTGACAGGTAGGCCGCGACGTTCTGACCACCACCCGCGGTTTCACCAACCCAGTCAATAATCCATAACATTAACAGGGCGCCAAAGGTACTCACCGCGGCTATGGTCTGATTGTCGGTCAGACTCGATAAATAGAGTCCGATAGCCGCGAAAGAACTCAGCAGTAGCAGCATGGACAGATAAATCGATACCAGTTTGCCGGTATCGAGTGCGGTACCCATGTAAAGTGATAGTGGCATTAACATCAACAGGCTGACCAGGAAGAAAACAAACAGGAACAGGCCGAGAAACTTTCCCAGCACTATCTCGGTCATGCTCAATGGTGACGATATCAACAGGGTTAGTGTCTTGTTGCGTTTTTCTTCGGCGAAGGTACGCATTGTAATCAGCGGCATGATCATTAGCAGGATGATTGCGGCTAACTGGAACAGTGGCGCCACGACAATATCGGTTACCCCCGGCGTGTTTTCCAGGCGCATCAGCTGCGGTTGCAAAATTGCATAGTTGTCCAGTAAAGAGAGAAACATGAAACCGAGAACCACCTGAATGACACCGAGAATGACCCAGGCCAGGGGCGACAGGAACATGGTAATGATTTCACGCCGCGCGATCGTGAATATCATCCCTCGGCCTCTGCACTATCGACACCAGCGTTTTCATCCTGGGTTAGTTCAATGAACAGGTCTTCCAGTGAAGCATGGTCGGGTACCAGTTCGAATAATCCCCATTTCTTTTCTACCGACACCTGGACTAACGACTCTGCCGGTGAATCTGAATTAAAACTCAGCCGAAATCGATTGTTATCAATACTTTCAACCTGTTCAATCAGACCGATCGCCTCTAGCTGTTCTATGGGAGGAGGGTTGTTAAAGGCCGCCGTGATACTGTGCTTATTTCGATAATTTTTGAGTGTCTCGATGGAAGCGCTGTATATCAGTTTACCTTCGCGAATAATCAACACCCGGTCACAGGAGGCCTGCACTTCGGAGAGAATATGGGTCGATAGAATAACGCTACGTTCGGCACCCAGGGTTTTGATCAGGCTGCGAATTTCCCTAATTTGAATAGGGTCGAGTCCTACTGTTGGTTCGTCGAGGATTACCACGGCTGGATTGTGGATGATGGCCTGTGCGATACCGACGCGTTGCTGGTATCCCTTCGATAAATTGGCGATCAGGCGATGTCCAACCTCGTTCAGTCCGCAGTGGGATTTGGACTCTTCCATCGCGTTGGCTATAGATCCGTGCTCGACACGACGCAATTTTGCACAGTA
Organism: Pseudomonadota bacterium; assembly: GCA_022545625.1. Taxonomy (GTDB): domain Bacteria; phylum Pseudomonadota; class Gammaproteobacteria. Next base: position 5,891 of record JACZQS010000041.1, on the reverse strand, counting down.
TTTAAGATACTCATCGACCGTCGCCTCGCGGTAAATCGGGGGATGTTCTGGCAGGTAACCGATATGCTGCTTAGCCTGGCGAGGGGATTCGATAATATCAAACCCGTTTATTATCACACGACCCTCACTAGGTGCGAGATTGCCGGTAATAACCTGCATGGTAGTTGATTTGCCGGCGCCATTGGGACCGAGAAACCCCAGCACTTCACCCGCCTGTAGAGAAAAACTCAACTGGTCGATTGCACAATTTTTCTGGTAGTAACGGGACAGGTTTTCTACCGCGACTAGGGCCGTCGAATCCATATTTGGGTCTGATTGTTGGGGCGGGTTAATGATACGGATATATCGCTGCTTTTAAAGCCTAACTCAAAAAGTTTGATATTGATGCGGACAGTTAAAAAAACCGGCGCGGGCCGGTTTAAATATATCGGGTTACTGGCTTCGTCTACTTGATCTTGGCTTCCTTGTATTCGACGTGTTTGCGCACCACAGGGTCGTATTTTCTGAATACCAGCTTGTCCGGTGTATTTTTTTTATTCTTATCGGTCGTGTAGTAATGGCCGGTGCCCGCGGTGGATACCAGTTTGATTAAATCTCTCATTATTTTGCTCCTAACACTTTAGCCCGCGGCTGCGCATATCGGCGATCACAGTATCGATGCCGTTCTTGTCGATGATACGCATGCCCTTGGAGGAGACGCGTAATTTAACCCAACGATTCTCCGACTCTACCCAGAATTTGTGGGTATGCAGGTTAGGTAGAAAACGACGGCGCGTCCTATTGTTCGCGTGCGATACGTTGTTTCCGGCAACAGGTTTTTTACCTGTGACTTGGCATACCCGGGACATGGTGAACTCCGTGGATTGAAGCGAGAGGTTCTAGAGGGCGCGAACTCTACCAGAACCAATACCAGTATTCAAGAGGATCACCGGCTATTTAACTGGCTTTTATCGCTAGTGTTGATTCCTTTTCAGGGCCCCGCAAGCTAACATGCGGGAATCTAGTGAACCCCCGGGAAAAGCTATAAATGGATATCGTCTTCATTCGTGATCTGCAGATCGAAACCGTCATCGGAATCTATGACTGGGAAAGAAAGGTGAGGCAAATCATCAGCCTCGATATAGATATGGCAAGCGATATTAAAAAAGCTGCCGATAGCGATAATATTGATGACACGCTGAGTTACAAGACGGTTGCCAAGCGACTGATTGCGTTTGTCGAGCAAAGCGAATTCGAGCTAGTAGAGGCGTTGGCGGAAAAGATTTGTGAGATTATTCTTGAAGAATTTAATGTACCCTGGGTGCGATTAACCCTCAATAAACCCGGGGCTGTTCGAGGATCAAAATCGGTCGGTGTGATGATCGAAAGAGGACAAAAGCCAGCATGACGGCCAGGGTTTTAATCGGCCTGGGGAGTAATGTTGATCGTGAAAAAAACATCATATTCGCGATCAGGGAATTGCGCCGGGTGTTTGGCGATCTACAACTTTCACCGGTGTATGAATCGGAGGCAATCGGTTTCGATGGGGGCGATTTTTTGAACCTGGTAGTCAGTTTCGATACCAGGAAACCGGTTCGCGATGTAGTGCTAGAGTTGCGTGTTATCGAAGACCGCCAGGGTAGGGACCGAAATTTACCCCGGTTCTCGCATCGATCCATCGATCTGGATATTCTGACCTATGACGATCTTCAGATTGATGAGCCGGGGTTACAGATTCCACGCAAGGAAATACTTCAGAATGCATTTGTGCTGCGCCCCCTGCAAGATATTGCCGCAGGGATACTACACCCGGTGTTGAAGCGGAGTTATGCTGAATTGTGGGCGGAGATGGAGCCGGATGCAATTTCTACCGAGGTATTTGAGTTGGCACTGGATTAAGCAGTTGCTCCAAGGCGCTTATTAACGCCACACATTCTTCCTCGGAGCCAATTGAGATGCGCAGGTAATTATTGATCCGCGCTGAATTAAAATGTCGTACCAGGATACCGGCTTTTTTTAGTTCGAGATACAGATCGGAAGCCGGATGCGAACTATGTTGTACGAACAGAAAATTACTACTGGATGGTAATACCTCAAATCCGAGGTTAACCAGCTCATCGTTGAGCCAGGTACGCGTGGCGATTATCCTGCTCCGGCATCGTTGAAAATAATTTTCATCATCCAGTGAAGCGATTGCTGCAACGCTTGTCAGGCGGCCGATCGGATACGAATTGAACGAATTCTTAACCCGATTCAGGCCTTCGATCAATGCCGACTGCCCCAGCGCATAGCCGAGTCGAAGACCAGCGAGACTGCGAGATTTTGAGAAGGTCCGTACCACCAGCAGGTTAGCGTAGTCCAATATCAGCTCGACTGCAGAATCGGCGCCAAAATCGACATAGGCTTCGTCAATAATCACCAGTGAATCGTTGTCATTTAACAGTTCCCTGATCGTATCGAGTGTCATCGCGATGCCGGTCGGCGCATTGGGATTAGGAATAATAATGCCGCCGTTTGGCTGACGGTAGGCTGCGGGATCAATGCCAAATGCATCATTCAGCGCCACCGTTCGATAGTCGATCTGGTACAGGGCACTGTACACCGGATAAAAACTGTAGCTGATATCGGCAAACAGTATCGGTTTTTGATTTTTGAAAAATGTCTGGAAGCAATGTGCAAGTACTTCGTCGGAACCATTGCCGACGAATAACTGGCTGGTATCGAGACCATGGTAAGCTGCGAGCGCCTGTGTCAACGCGCTTGATTCAGGATCGGGATAAAGCCTGAGACTGTCATGCGGAAAGGTCTTGACCGCCTTTGCCACGTCGGCCGAGGGTGGGTAAGGATTTTCATTGGTATTGAGTTTAATGATTTGCAGGTCCTGCGGTTGCTCGCCCGGTATATAGGGCTCGAGCTGGCCCACTAGTTCAGTCCAGTATTTGCTCATACCTGTCTCTTTTATGGTTGCAGCAATCGTCCGCCATCGACGCGTATGACTTCACCGGTGATATAATCGTTACCCAGCAAAAACATTACGGTCTGCGCAATCGACTCGGGGCTGCCGGTTCGTTGTAACGGGATTTTTTCGAGGATAGCTTTTTGGTAGTCAGGTTGCACGGCATCGCTGTTATCGGGCCAAAGCATCGCTCCGGGTGCTATTCCGTTGACACGAACCTCTGGCGCCATTTCCAGTGCCAGCGATTTTACCAGCATCTGATTCCCCGCTTTAGCACAGCAGTACAGGGTATGGTTTTTTAACGGTAGCGACGCATAAATATCGAGCATGTTGATGATCACACCGGTGGCTTTGCGCAAATACGGATAGCAGGCTCTGGACAAAAACAGGGGTGCTTTCAAGTTACTACCTATCAGATCCTGCCAGTCATTATCGGTAAATTTGTCGATCGGGGTGGGGTAAAAGCTTGAGGCATTGTTAATCAGGACATCGATACCGGAGTAAATCTCCGCAGATTTTTGAGACAGCGTGGTAATAGCATCGAGATCGCTCAGATCGGCCTGCAGGCAACTGGCAGAATCGACCCGCAGAGCGTTCAATTGTTGCTCAAGATCCCTCGCGCTGGCGGTAGACTCGCGGTAATGGATGATGGGATTTGCTCCGTTTTGATGTAGAGTTCGAGCGATTTGTGCGCCTAGTCGATTGGCTGCACCAGTAACCAGAGCGGTTTTTCCATCAAGCAACATGGCGGCGTAGTAGGATTCGGGTAATTTTAATAAATGTCATCATATCATTCTGAAAGGCAGACGCTAGCGCAATTGCCGCGGCCAGCTGCGGGTGAAATTGCGCATAGCAATCGGCTGGTGGAATTTCTGATTGCCGAAATCGAGCAGCATGGCGGGATTATTTCATTCCGTGATTATATGCAGTTCGTGATGTATCAACCGGGCCTGGGATATTACAGCGCTGGGCTGAGCAAATTCGGCGCCGGGGGTGATTTTGTTACCGCCCCCGAAATTTCGGCCCTGTTTGGTAGCACCCTGGCCAGACAATGCGAGTTGATATTCGAACAGGGCGCTGCGCGAAACATACTCGAGTTCGGTGCCGGTAGCGGGCGATTGTGTCAGCAGATTTTGACCCGACTTAACCAGTCCTGCACCTATAGCATCATCGAACTGAGCGCTGACCTGCGTCTGCGCCAACAGGAATATCTGCAGTCGTGCCTGCCGGGGGAAGTTTTTCAGCGGGTGCGCTGGCTCGACCAGTTACCGGTGGAATTCAGTGGAGTAGTACTCGGCAACGAGGTACTGGATGCGATGCCGGTGCACCTGGTGTCAAAGGATCAGCAATGGTTCGAGCTTGGAGTGGTGTTTGACGGCACCAGATTTAACTGGTGTCGCTTAACCGATGACAGCGAAGCCGTATCAGCTATAAGCCATATTGAGGCTACTCGGGGGCTATTGCCCGCGGGGTACACGACCGAAGTGAACCTGAATTTCCGTCCCTGGCTTAACGCCTTGCGAGAATGTTGCGAACAGGCTGTCATATTAATGATCGACTATGGTTACGAGCAGGCGGATTATTATCGTCCCGAGCGGTGCAGTGGAACCCTGATTTGTCACTATCATCATCGCAGCCACGCAGATCCGCTGGTTTATCCCGGATTGCAGGACATCTCCGCTTCGGTTGATTTTGATGCCTTTGCAGATGCTGCCATCGATTGCGATTTCGAAATTTGTGGTTATACGACGCAAGGTCAGTTCCTGCTGGCTGGCGGCCTGCTAGAAGAAGCAGAGCGTCCGCTAGCCGATAAGGATACAAAGAGTCGGCTGGGGTTCTCGCAGCAAATAAAAACTTTAACTATGCCCACAGAGATGTGTGAAAGGTTCAAGGTGATTGGAATACACAGAAATCTCGATATCGACATCCCAGCCCTGACTGCGGGACGATAGACTTTATGGATATAGATCAGGTTATTATTTTGGCGATTGTGCAGGGCCTTACCGAATTCCTGCCTGTATCCAGCTCGGCGCATTTAATCCTGATACCGCTGGCCCTCGGATGGCCGGATCAGGGGTTGGTATTCGATGTCGCGGTACATCTTGGTTCATTGATTGCGGTACTGGTTTATTTTCGCCACGAGGTGGCGGCAATGATGCTGGCCTGGGGCAGAAGCCTGGCAGGCGGTGATATCACTGCCGATAGTCGGCTCGCCTGGTGGGTAATACTCGGTGCCATTCCGGCTGTTTTAGTCGGCTTTCTATTTATAGATATTATTGAAACCGAATTACGTTCTCCCTGGGTCATTGCAATCGCAACAATCGTATTTGGCCTGCTGTTGTGGGTAGCCGATCTGGGCAAATCAAAGGTTCGCAACGAATCCCAGCTTAAGTTATCTGATGTCGTCATCATCGGCTGTTTTCAGGCGCTTGCGTTAATTCCCGGTACTTCACGCTCTGGAATCACGATCACAGCAGGCCTGATGCTCGGGTTGACACGCCGCGCGGCAGCGAGATATTCGTTCCTGTTGTCGATACCGATTATTATTGCCAGCGGCAGTTTGCAGACGCTGGAATTATTACAGGCATCGCATGCCATAGACTGGCTCGCATTGTTTTTCGCGTTCGGGTTATCAGCGCTGAGCGCGGGCATTTGTATACACCTGTTTTTGGGGTTGATCGAGAAAATCGGCATGTTGCCGTTCGTGATTTACCGTTTGCTGCTAGGCGCTATATTGATTGCGCTGCTAGTCTAATCGCGATGCCTGGCAGGCTTCAGACTGAATTTGAATTAAAGCTGCCAAAGCTCTGGTTTTTATTGGGCTTTAGTGGATTGCTGGCGCTGGGGGTCGTGTCTTTAATACCAGTTCCAGATCTCGGTGGTGGTGATAAATTTGGTCACTTTATTTCCTCTGCCATTCTGTCGGCATTTTACAGTTTGCTGGTCGAACAGCGAA
>JACZQS010000306.1 GCA_022545625.1 Pseudomonadota bacterium | reverse complement strand
ATAATTTGTTACAGAAATTGCGATAGCTTTCGATTCGACGCAGATCAAAACGGATGTCGAGGCCGGTGGTCGCGAGTGAGGTGAAGGTAAAGCGCAGGGCATCGGTACCGAACGCCGAAATTCCGTCCGGAAAATGTTTTTTCGTCGCTGCAATGATGCGCGGTTCCATCTCGGGTTGCATCAAACCACTGACGCGTTTGGTAATCAGGTCTTGCAGGCTGATTCCGTCAATCAAATCGAGCGGATCCAGCACATTACCCTTCGATTTCGACATTTTATTGCCATCTGCGTCGCGCACCAGGCCGTGGATGTAGACCTCGTGGAACGGTACCTCACCCATAAATTTGAGACCGAACATGATCATCCGCGCAACCCAGAAAAATATGATGTCAAAACCAGTCACCAACACACTTGTCGGGTAAAAGGTGTTTAACGCCGGATCATCCCGATTTGGCCAGCCCAGGGTACTGAACGGCCAAAGTGCGGAGGAAAACCAGGTGTCGAGTACATCCTCGTCCTGTCTCAGTTCCAGGTCTTCGGATAATTCATATTTACTGCGAGCGGCTTCAGCGCTTGCCGCTACATAGTAATTATCACTCGCATCGTACCAGGCCGGGATACGATGCCCCCACCAGAGCTGACGTGAGATACACCAGTCCTGGATATTTTCCATCCAGTTATAATAAGTCTTAGACCAGTTTTCAGGGATGAACTTGATGCTGCCATTCTTGACTGCCTCGATCGATGGTTTGGCCAGGTGCTCGGTGCGCACAAACCACTGGTCGGTCAGATAGGGCTCAATCACCGACTGGGTTCGGTCGCCGCGTGGCACCATGAGCCTGTGATCTGCAACCTTTTCCACCAGGTCGAGAGCCTCGAGATCGCGAATTACGGCCTTGCGTGCTTCAAATCGATCCATGCCCCGATAAGCTTCGGGAGCCTGTTCATTCATCTTCGCGTCGATGGTAAATATATTGATCAGTTCCAGATCGTGTCGCTTGCCAACTTCGTAGTCGTTAAAGTCGTGCGCAGGGGTGATTTTTAAGCAGCCAGAACCAAACTCCGGATCGACATAATTGTCCGCAATCACCGGAATTGTGCGACCGGTTAGCGGAAGCTCGATTTGCTTACCGAGTAGATGTGTATAACGCCGATCATCGGGATGCACCGCTACCGCCGAATCGCCCAGCATGGTTTCGGGTCGGGTAGTGGCGACGGTCAGGAATCCGTCTTCGCCGACTATCGGGTAGCGCAGGTGCCACAGGTGGCCGGCTTCTTCCTCGGAGATGACCTCGAGATCTGATATAGCGGTGTGTAGTACCGGATCCCAGTTTACCAGGCGTTTGCCACGGTAAATCAGGCCCTCGTCGTAGAGCTGTATAAATACAGCCTGTACTGCAGCCGATAAACCATCGTCCATGGTAAAGCGTTCGCGACTCCAGTCCGGCGAAGTGCCCATGCGGCGTAACTGCTGGGTAATGGTTCCCCCGGACTCGGCCTTCCACTGCCAGACACGGTCGACGAAGGCATCACGACCGAGATCGTGGCGGGTTTTATTTTCAGCAACCAGTTGACGCTCAACGACCATTTGGGTGGCGATACCGGCGTGATCGGTTCCGGGTTGCCACAGGGTATTGTCACCTTTCATGCGATGGTAGCGGATCAGAGTATCCATGATGGTGTCCTGAAACGCGTGGCCCATGTGCAGGCTGCCGGTCACATTCGGCGGCGGGATGACGATGCAATAGGGATTATTACCACCTTGAGCCTTGAAATAACCCTTGTCTTCCCAGTGCTGATACCAGGTTTGCTCAATTGCCACCGGGTCATAGGTTTTATCCATCATCATCGATTTCGGTCATTAGTGTCGGTAAAAATCTAGCGCGCGATTATACAATGAGTTTTGTCGAGATGTGAAAATTCAGTTTTATAATTTTAGCCAGACTGGCGAAATTAACCTATCATGCAGATATTGTTACCGACACTGGATCGTATCGATCGATATTGCCAGCCTCTTTCGCATAATTTAAAACCTTCAATTTTCTAGTAATATCGTGCTGGGCTTTTCGTTCCATAATCCTCGACTCCAAAATAGGTAGATAACAGTATAATCTGTCTACCTAAGTCGAGATTTTTATAACCGACCCCAGTCTCTTTGGGGCGATAAATATCCAATTGTGATCCAGTCCTGGCGCAATAAAGGGGGTAACCTATCGGTTTATTTTCGCTACCCTGAGCCGATTCGCAAGGTGATTTATACCACCAATTCGATTGAAGCAGTGCATCGTCAATTCCGGAAATTAACCAAAACCAAGGGTGGTTTTCCAAACGACAACAGCCTGCTTAAATTACTGTATCTGGGCATCCAAAATACGAGTAAGAAATGGATCATGCCGATCCATGACTGGAATCAATCATCATTCGCGTTTCAATGATTCGTTCGATAGAATCGCCATTTTGTTTATCTTTATAGACTTCCCACCACTTTCTGCTAAGGTTCCGCGCATGAAAAAATCTACATTTCCCCGTGGCACTGGCGCCCTACTTATTTTGTCGTTGTTCTTATCCGGTTGTGGAATGCAAAGCATTCCGACTGCGCTCAACCAGGTTGAAGCCGCATGGTCGGAGGTGCTCAACCAGTATAAGCGACGATCTGACCTAATTCCCAATCTCGTCAACATCGTGAAGGGCTACGCTGCGCATGAAAAAGAAACTCTCCAGGCCGTGGTGGAAGCCCGCGCAAAGGCTACCCAGACGCAGGTTCCTACCGATCAACTAACGCCTGAGGCCTTAAACAAGTTCTCGCAGGCGCAAGCTGGACTGGGGTCGGCCCTGGCCCGCCTGATGGTCGTTGTCGAACGCTATCCAGATCTCAAGGCGAATGAAAATTTTCGCGACCTCCAGGTGCAACTCGAGGGTACTGAAAACCGGATTACCGTTGCCAGGTTTCGCTACATAGAGTCCATCAAGGGCTTCAATAATTTGGTCACGGTGCCACCGAGCTCCTGGTACAATTCGCTGTTCCTGAAGCACGAGAAAAAACCTCAGTTTAGTGTCGATAACGAGACTGAAATTAAGCAAGTTCCCGTAGTAGAATTCTGATGCCCCACCGCAAGGCATTGCTTCTTTTGAGCTTGCTCGGCTCCTTGTGGGCAAGCTCCGTATTCGCTCTCGAAGTCCCAAAGCTCACCGGCCCGGTGGTCGATCTTGCCGGGGTTTTAAGCCGCTCCGACCAGGCAAAAATCTCTACCATGCTGT
>JACZQS010000305.1 GCA_022545625.1 Pseudomonadota bacterium | reverse complement strand
AGTAGAACCCGATGGTACGATTAAGCCCAATCCTCCGGTGACCAGAAAAGGGGATTACATTGTAATGCGCGCAGAAATGGATTTGGTGATATGCCTGTCGGCTTGCCCGCAGGATATTACTTCAATTTGTGGTAACAAACCGCGCAATGCGCATTTCGAAATAGTTTAGTATCAGGCAATTCCGGCAACAGTTTACCCATTAAATGAGGGTTGCCTTGCCCGGAATTTCTTGACTAGCACGCATACGCTTGCGATGCTGTTTTGTCATGCGCTGCCTTTCGCCTTCACCTGGTTTAATTGCGCTGCTCACGGTTCTGCTCGCCGGCGGAACCGCGCTGGCCGCCCCCGGCGAGCAGAACGAGATCATGAAGCACGCCAACGAGCCCTGGCGGGGTGATCTCGATGGCATGACCGAGCGTGGATTTTTGCGCATTCTCACCGTTCACAATCCCCTGTTTTTCAGTTTCGACGGTGCCGAGGAGAAAGGCATGGTCGCCGAGCTGAGCAAGATTTTCGAAGATCATCTTGCCGAGGAAATCGGGCGTGTACGCTCGCCCACCATCGTCGTGATCCCGGTGGCGCGCGACGAACTGATACCTGGCCTGATCGAGGGCCGTGGCGACCTCGTGATGGGGAACCTGACAATCACCCCCGAAAGACAGAAACTGGTCGATTTCGGTCCCCCGATATACCCGAACGTCGATGAGCTCGTCATTACCGGTCCCGCGGCAAAAAATATCTCATCGCTCGACGACCTCGTAAAAACCGGGCTCTACGTGCGCCGCTCCAGCAGCTACTTTGAGCATCTGCAGGTATTGAATAGCGAGCGCGAGGCACAGGGCAAGCAACCTATCCCCATCACCGAGGCGGATGAAAACCTTGAGGATTACGATTTAATCGACATGATCAACGCCGGGGTGCTCAAGGCCATCGTCGTTGACAGCCACAAGGCTGCCTTCTGGGAGCAGGTTTTCGACAAGATCGAGGTGCACCGCGATATATCGGTGCAATCCGGCAACCGGATTGCCTGGGCATTACGCAAGGACAGCCCTCGCCTGATGAAATCGATCACCGCGTTCAGCGAGACGGTTAAAAAAGGCAGCTTGCTGGGCAATATTCTGCGCAAACGCTACCTGGGTAACACCAGCTGGCTGGACAACGCGCTCGACGGTGAGGACCGCAAACGTTACGACGAAACTATAGAGATCATCAAGCGCTACGCCGACGAGTACGAGTTCGACTGGCTGATCATCGCTGCCCAGGCCTACCAGGAGTCGCGTTTCGACCAGAGCAAACACAGCCCTGCCGGAGCAATCGGCGTCATGCAACTACTGCCCACCACCGCGGCCGACAAGGCGGTCGGCATTCCCGATATTTCCAATCTCGAGAACAATATCCATGCTGGAGTGAAATATCTGCACTGGCTGCGCGAGACCTATTTCTCGGTCGAGGCCATCGCGCCGCTCGACCGGGTACTGTTTTCATTCGCCGCCTACAACGCCGGCCCTGGCAACATGAAACGAGCGCAACGGCGCGCGAAAAGGCTGGGTTTCGACCCCAACCGCTGGTTCGGCAATGTCGAGATCGGCATGTACCGGGCGGTGAGTGGCGAACCGGCGTCTTATGTGCGCAATATCTACAAGTACTATGTTACTTACCAGGGCCTCGAGAAGTCGCGCCAGGCCCGCGAAAAGGCCCTCGATGACCAGGGGATGGGGGGTATCACCTCCGGCAGCAGGCTGCTGATCTACGGCGGCCTGGCAATTTGTCTTATTGGTGTGGCAGCTTACTGGGCCACGAAGCGTTCAACTTAAATTCCGGAATTCTGCAGAAACTGAATGAGATGTTGCCATGAGCGTGACTGGCTGCTTTCTCTAAAGGAGACGCTCAGGAAACCGGGGCAGGAGGCAATCTTCGGCCAGGAACCGACATTCGTAATTTTCTGGTAATCACGCCTATGCAACTCTCAATCTAGAATACGTGGTCTATTCCCTATTGTTCTAGGCGAAAGAAGCCCAGGGGCTATTGATGGGGTGCTCAATGTAGTTTTCACTTTGCAGGTAGTTCGCGATTCTGGGCTCTTTTTCAAATGCTTTAATAAAGGCAAATAGTGTTGGCCGGTTGGACTCTGTTATCGAATTCGGCACCATCAAGGTCATTTGCCAGAATAATTCGTAAAGGACGAAATCTACCAAGGATAAACGGCTTCCGACAAAGAAATTTTTATTATCACGGCCAGCTAAATAGGTTTCAAAACTATCCAGGTAGTGTGGCAAGGTGTTGGTTGAAAATTGTTCGAATACGGCTGCATAATCCTCACCCAGCGTATAGGCGGTATCAATGATTTCATTTCGGAAATCGTAGGCTTCATCCTGGAGGACGTCGATTTCGATACGGTCAGTTTCCGAATCGCCGTAAAAGTCAAAGCATCTGGCCAGATACCGAAGAATCGCATTGCTTTGTGACAAGCTAACCGGGGAACCCCCACTGGTGTCGATTAAATAGGGCAAGTTGGGAAATGGCATGTCCAGCGTTGCACGTACACTCCCCCAGTCTTCACCTTCCTTGTTTTTATTCAGTAGCGTGCCATCTTGCAAAACGCCGAGTCGAACTTCTGAAAACGGCACATTCGCAGAGATCAACAGAAAACGAATGGGTTGTCCCAATCCACGGATTCCCCAATAACCCAGGGTGATATCGGCATTCTCTTGAATGAGTTTCTGAACCATAGTCGTTATGCTGCAAATCGAGGGACAGTATACCTATTTACCGACAAATTACTTATTTCCCCGGGTTTTGATACCAGTACATCGCGGAAAAACATAAATGGTGAGGGCGTCTGCTAGGGGTCGGTTTTTGCCGCTGAGCAACAAAATCTGAGTGTCTGTTTTCTCGATATTATGTAAAGACAACTCAAGTGATGGCTAAAGCTATAATAATGTCGAACACCATCTAATTTTTGTTGGTATAAGTGTTGTAATTATTTGTTTTACTGATCGGGTTTATCAAATAAAAACAGTAACTTAGGTATTAAATTCGAGTCCGCCCCTGGGCACCAAACCCCTAGCACGCGTTTTAAGCTGCCATACTGCCGGTGTTGGCAAGCCCGGTGCTTCGGGCGATAATTGTCGAATGAGCAGATTTAAGTGTTATTCAAAGGCCGCCAGTTCCCACCACTGGTTGAGTAGTTGGTAATGGGCGATAAAAACCCGGGGGACTGGTTCGAGGATATCGAAACAATTGTCGCCGAGCCTTTGAATTTCAAGGCGA
>JACZQS010000304.1 GCA_022545625.1 Pseudomonadota bacterium | reverse complement strand
GCGATTGTGATTCCTAACGAGCACTTAGCCAATGAATTTTCGTTTCAGATCAAACAGCGCGGTGGTTTACTTGCCAAAGGTCGGCTACTGGGGCTTCAGTTTATGGAATTATTCACCGACGGTCTGTTTTTCGATCTCACACAACATGCAAATGCGATGGCATAAAAACTATCGGCCGCGATTCCCGGGGGTGGCTACTCACTTACCGCTGCGACAGAAAGCAACCAGATTTTCCCAAGTGTGCCGAACATCATGATTGAGAGCCTGAAACAAAACTACGACTTTTATGTATGGGAACAGGCTAATGATCAGCATTCGGTGATCCGAATGGTCACCTCGTGGGCGACAGATGAAAAAAAAGTGGATGCCTTGATTCAAGACATCAATAAAGGGATTGCTTAGGATGCAATCAGTTATTTTAATCCTTGATCCCATGCCGACATACAAGCGCTGCAGTCGAACCCAGAGAAACGCGACTGCTTACACGAGGGCATTATTCGAAAGGGTCAATTGAAAAAATTATCCTCGCTTTCAACTCCAGGTATCTGGGGTCAGATGATATAGTTACCCTATCACTGAGGAGTCCGTGGCAGATGAATAACCAGTCAAACCACTTTGGTGATCAGCGCCAGATTATCGATACAAATGCCGCAAAATACGATATTTACGATTTCGGAGGCCCGGTCCTGGAGGGTGTACGCCAGCTCGATCTTAGTTACGATCGGAAGACTGGTCACGGTGCCTACATGATCAGAATGGAACCTGGTACTGAAACTACCGCTCATGTCCACACCCTGCGCGAGGAGTACCTCATCCTGGAAGGGGACGTGGTGGAATCAGACGGAACCGTTTTAGGTCCCGGCGACTACGTAATCTATGAGCCCGGTACAGAGCACAATAGCCGGACCGTGAACGGTAGCCTTTTGATCGGGTTCGATTACCCATCTCCGCAAGCTGCGCCAGCTCAGGTCGCTTCAGAGTGCGATAGATTACTAGAGGCAAAAAATGACTAACAAAGAGGCAAAAATTTCCACTGGCGGCTGCTATTGTGGTGCCGTTCAGTATCAGGTGAACGGTCCATTACGTGGCGTAGTCAATTGTCATTGCGGCCAGTGCACACGATTAAACGGTAATTACGGATCACATTCAAAGGCCCTCAAGATAGATATCACCATCACCAAAGATGAAGGTCTTAGATGGTTTCAGATATCCGACATGGCCAGGAGAGGTTTCTGCGGAATATGCGGATCCGGTTTATTCTGGGAGCAATATCACCAGGATGCCACCGGCATAATTGCAGGATCGCTTGATCGCCCAACTGATTTAAAGACAATAGGCCACATTTTTGTTAGCGACAAATCAGATTTTTATGAAATCAACGACGATATTCAGCAATTTCAGGCGTCATCAAATGGAAAACTTGATGGCGACTTTTTGTAGGTATTAAATTGATATTACCCTTGTTAGAAAACACGGAGATTCAAAGATGGAAAAAACAGATAAAAGACCGCCCGTATGGGTTGGTCATATCAGTCTGACGACCGATAAACTGTCCAGGTCGCACGATTTTATGGTTGCCCTCGGTATGCGTCCTGTCGCGAAAGGTGACGACTTTGCGGTCCTCGAACTTCGGGCGGGGACGCACCTGGTTTTACTCGAGAAATCCGAAATCGAGCCCGACGATGCGCCCTTTGATCTTATGGTAGACGACCTCGAAGCTACTCACCTTCGCCTCTCCGAGCTTGGACTCTCGCCTTCGACGATCAGCGAGGGTAGCATTCACCGCTCTTTCACTGTGCGCGATCCAGGCGGTCATTCAATTACTTTCAACTCGTCTCACGTGTCTGACGAGCCTGTCTAACCCAGGATCGACCGCTGAAACCAGGGGTTTTAGGTGTTAATATTTATCGAGATATTACTGAAAACCCTTAGTATGTATCACTGGATAACTAATAGAGTTCAATCGATGAGGAAAGTGCCAGTTATTTCCTGGCTTTTGTTTACCTTGGTCATATTGCAGGCTTGCTCAGGGATAAAGGTCAGCCAGGACTACGAGCAGGGTTATGATTTTTCAAAGTTAAAAACCTATGCCTGGAAGCCAAATGACAACAAGGAATACGGTATCGTAGACAATGACCTGATGGATCAACGCATCAGGACTGCGATCGAAAATAACCTGTCGGCCAGGCAATATGCGCGGATTGATTCGGGGAAGGCGGATTTTTATATTAGTTATCACATGAGCGTTGAACAGATAATTCATAGCAGTAATGTTAGCGGTGGTATTACGATCGGAGGATCTTCAAGCAGTCGCTATGGCAGAATCGGTATTGGCACTGGGGGACGGGTACAGACTTACGATCAGGGTACGCTATTGATCGATGTGACCGACAGCTCGAGTAATAAATTAATTTGGCGTGGAACCAGCACCCAGTCGGTCTCCGAGCATTCAGATCCCGAGAAAATAACCCAGTCGGTTAACGAGACTGTTGAGAAAACATTACTTCAGTTTCCCCCGAAGTAGTGTGAACCGAAAATTCTGCTGGTGAATGCGGGCTAGAGTCCGAGTTGTGCCTTGATTTCATCCAACGAGGCCGGGTCTTCAATCGTAGATGGCACTGTATAAGGCTCGCCATCGACAATACACCTCAGTGTCTTTCGCAGTATTTTACCGGATCGGGTTTTAGGCAGGCGCGCTACTATCAGGGCTTCTTTAAACGCGGCCACTGCACCGATTTCCTCGCGCACCATGCTGATCAGTTCCTGCACTATTTTCTCGGGGTTTGCATCAGCCGAGTTTTTTAAGATGACGAATCCCATCGGCAATTGCCCTTTCAGTTCATCGTATCGACCGATCACCGCACATTCGGCTACCATCGGGTGTCTGGCGACAATTTCTTCCATTTCACCAGTCGAGAGCCGGTGGCCGGCGACGTTGATGACATCGTCAACGCGCCCCATGATATAAATATAACCGTCGTCGTCGATATAGCCACCGTCACCAGTGACGAAATAACCCGGATAGTTTTCCAGGTAGGTCGCCTTGAACCGTTCGACGTCTCCCCAGATACTGGTCAGGCAACTCGGCGGCAGGGGCAGCTTTATCGAGATATAACCCTGCTTGTTATTGGCCAGGCGGTTACCCTGCTCGTCAAGTATCTCCACGTTAAAACCGGGTACCGCTACTGTCGATGATCCGGGCTTGACCGGCATCGATTCCAGGCCGTGCATGTTAGCCGCGATTGCCCAGCCAGTTTCGGTTTGCCACCAGTGATCGA
>JACZQS010000303.1 GCA_022545625.1 Pseudomonadota bacterium | reverse complement strand
GCCTGTTTTTCACAATATGGGATGAATACGGATGAAAGCGGTCGCTACTCCGCGATGTTTAAACCATTTCACCTGATAGGTCTTGAACTCAATATCTCCATCCTCAGCGCAGCATTACGGGGCCAGCCCACCGGCACACCGATCTGTTTCAATGCGGATGTGGTCGCCGTTGCCAAACGCGATATCAAGGTGGGCGAAATTCTCGATGGGGAGGGTGGCTACACCGTATGGGGTAGACTGATGCCAGCGATTGCAAGTGTCGCCGCAAAGGCCCTGCCGATAGGGCTCGCCAGTAATATAGCGCTAACCCGGCCGGTCAAGCAGGACCAGGTCATCACGATGGGCGATATCAATGCCGACACTAGATCCCAGGCCTGGCAGGTCCGTAACAAAATGCTGGAACATTTTAGCCAGGCGACATGATTACACCCGGATTTATTAGTAGAGGTCCGCGTGCAATTATCTGGACGACCATCGCCGCACTAGTGGCGACTGGCGTATTGTTTATCGCCTTTCGGCATCTCGACGTCGGCCGTCTTCCCGAAATACTGCTTGGGGCCGAACCGCTCTGGCTCATTGGCCTGGCTGTTTCGATACCGATTGAACAGATATTGCGGGGGTGGAAATGGCGCCAAATCCTGTTTGATATACGCCCTGTCGGTACTTTCAGGTTGTTCGGCGCGGTGATGGTGGGCTATTTCGCCAATATGATTATTCCGATCGGCGTGAGTCCGCTGGTACGCGCCTGGCTGGTTGCGAGACTCGAAGCCTTGAAAGTTTCGACCGTGTTGTTGACCACCGCAATCGAGCGCTTCGTCGACGGCATCACCTTTGCGGTCCTGGTGGGAATCCTGGTTTTATTCGCCAACTTGCCGATGGCCGAGGGAAATCTTCGGCTGGGATTGATGGTGGCCGGGAGCGGTAGCCTGGTGCTGTTCACGGGCCTGATCGGGGGGTTATTCCTGATCAAGAACCACCTCACAGGCCAGAATTCGATGGTAGGGCGGTTCGTTGCCTGGCTGGAAACAGTATTTGGCGGAAGGCTTGCGGGCATCGGTCTCGGCATGGCCGAAGGCATAACCTGGCCAAAATCCCACTGGCGGGGCTGCGGTGTCATACTTGCCAGTATTGGTATGAAACTGATCTCGACATCATACTTCCTGTGGGCAGGCCTGGCCTTTGGAATACTGTTGTCAGCTTTCGATTACCTGTTTATCATGGTTGTCACCGGATTCGCGCTGATTATTTCACGGTTTATCCGGGTCCCTGGCGGCGGCATCATGGGCTCTGCCTTTGCCTTGAAACTGCTGGGTATTGCCGACGAAGAGGCCCTGACAATGGTGTTTGCGGTGCATTTCTCGGCAATTTCCCTGGTAGCCGGGATCGGCGCCATTGCGATGTGGAAGAGCGGCTTGACGGTTTTGGAATTACGGCATGCCGCCAGGGAGCCGATGATTAATTCCGGGAGACAAACTATAGATGATATTAGCTAAATTTCGGTATTCATTCACCAGGTAATAATATGAAGAATAACCATTTCACCACAAGGCGCGCACTGTTGGGCCTGGCTGGGGTTGTTGCACTGGTCTTTCCAGTGATTAGATCCCGCAGTGGTTATGCTGCAAGTACCCGTCCAGATAATATTGACCAGCCATCAGGCAGGAGTGATAGATCATTTATCGAACGAGCATTCGAAATGCGTCGCCAGGCTATCGATATCGGAGACCAGGGTTATGGTGCAGTCGTGGTTCGAGATGGCGTTATCGTAGGACAATCTCCAAGCCATGTGATAGTCCATCATGACCCCACGGCCCATGCGGAAATGGAGGCTATTCGTGACGCGGCAGCACGCCTGGGCAGTCGTGACCTAAGCGGTTGTACGCTGTATTCGTCGTCGCCCGCCTGCCCCATGTGCGAAGCCGCTGCCTACTGGGGAAATATAGATCGCATGGTATTCGGGGAAGCAATCAGCGACGGTGGTCGACCGTCATTGTGTTGATGGTGTATAACTCTCCTGACAGAATTCACGGGCGAGATTTTTTAGTTTTACAAAGAATAAAATTCAGCCAGTTCGTCCAACTGCACGACGTGGCAGTAGATCATGTTGATGATTTCCAGTTCGTGTTGATGCAGTTCATCGGTGGCCGCGGCGCAGCAGTCATCGACGACGATCACATTGATGCTTTCATCGGCCAAGCTGCGCACCGTTGACGATACACACTGGTCGGTGAAAATACCGGCGACGACGACATTTTTAATCCCCATATTGTGCAGGATCAATCGCAGGTTAGTGCCGGTCAGCGCGCTGTCGGTGGTTTTCAGAATTACTATCGCATCGCCTTGGGGGGTGAGTTCGGGGACCAGTTGGCTGTCCTGACCGTCTTTCGGTAATAACAGATAGTTAAAACCGTGTTTTTTCTGGCTCAGCGAGCGGTCGCGACCGTCTTGCTTCAGGCAGGCGATACGCGCAAAAATCACTTCCACACCACGCGCTCGAGCATCGGCGATCAAGCTGGCGGTATTCGGGATCACGGTATTATTCATGCGGGCGAAAAATGGTTGCCACCGTGCATCGTCGACACGGTCCGGTTTGGCTTCGAGATAGGTATTTTGAATATCGATAACCAGTAGCGCGGTTTTCTCCGGGTCGAGAATAATATCGTCCGGATCCTCTGCGTTGGTGTAATAAAATGATCGATACCTGGTTTTCCAGTTCATAAATACCTCCCAAAAGAGCCTGATACTACTTCTTCGAATCTAGTATGCCAGCCAAACCGGCAAATGGACGATGGGTGGCATCCTCGTTTTCCGGATTATCCTTCGCCGCATCGCCGAATGCCGAATCCTCGAGGCGGGAGTGTTCGTTGTCATGGCAATAGACGCATAACAGTTCCCAGTTACTGCCATCGGCAGGATTATTCTCATGATCGTGGTCACGATGATGAACCGTCAGCTCCTGCAGGGTTTCGCGGGTGAATTCCCGCGCACAACGACCGCAAACCCAGGGATACATTTTCAGCGCCCGCGCGCGATAACCCTGGTCCCGCTGTTGCGCTGCAAGCCGGGCCCGTGCGACGACCTGGTCGAGTTTGTCCGAGTTTTTTTCTGATACCATGACCAATTTACAACCTGGATTATTACCCTGTTGATCTCCGGGTGCGGCGTTTAAAAAAGAGTTCAAATCGACCTTAAGGAACCTCTGATCAATTCATGAATGAACGCGTTGTGTCCAAAATGACCAATTTCTGTGTTGTGAACCTTAGCAATAGCCCTGCTATTA
>JACZQS010000302.1 GCA_022545625.1 Pseudomonadota bacterium | reverse complement strand
GTAGCAACCCGGTTCCTGGTTTCGGCGCTTTGCTCGGGCGGATATGCGCGAGCAGATATTCGTGGTCGAGCACGCGCTCGACCATCACTTCCAGTTTGCCACCGGTTTTTTTCTGCCCGAATAGTCGCGCAGGGATCACCCGGGTATTATTGAATACGAGTAGATCGCCGGATTCGATATATTCGCCAAGATCAGAAAACTCTCGATCCAGGAAAGCTTGATTGGCAGCATCAACCACCAGCAAACGCGACGCGCCGCGTTGCACCAGAGGTCTTTGCGCAATTAACTTTTCCGGTAGTCGGTAATCGAAATCGCTGAGTTGCATCGGCGGCCAGTTGAAAAACATCGCATCATACCGATTCTCAGAATGGGCTACCACTCGGAATTAGTTTGCTTTAGAATTCGCCCCGTGCCGGGGTGGCGGAACTGGTAGACGCGGCGGACTCAAAATCCGCTGGTGGTAACACCTTGGGGGTTCGAGTCCCCCCTCCGGTACCAGAATTAAATTGACGGGTGAAGGAATCAGCCTTAATTCTGATTTTCTAGTTGGAACCGACCTCTAATATTTCCCCGCAGTATTGGCACTTGGACGCATACCTGGATACCGTCCCCAGGCAGGCGGGGCATGATTTCGATTTGTGTGAACCCGCATTATCATCCCCGATGCTGTCCATCACCCCGCCGGATCGTACCCTGTCACCGGCCTTTAGGCCATCAGAGGCACTAACGATGGCCGACACGGCAGATACCACCGCAAGCACCCAGACTACGGGTATGAAAAAACCGATAATAAAGAATATTACGGTGAGGACGTTCAGTAGTGGTCGTATATTGTTCACTATAAATTAGAACCCTCTCGAGATACATTCACTTTCCACGCGACCCGGAAGTACTCTATACCTGGAATGGAGATTCGCTACCGCTTGAATATTGTTCCTGTGGCTAATTACAGGCGGAATGAGATTCACCAATGCCATAAGCGCCCGGTTTGAGAGTACGTAATATATTGCGTTCGATCCCATTTTCATCTACCCGATTAGTTGACAGATCGATGCGTGGATTGACTTCCCAGGGGTTTTTCAGTTCATCCAGTAACATGTTGACCGTGGGTCGCAGACGATCGCCCGGGTTTTGGGCGATGACGATTCCGACCTCCCCCGATGTCATTTCAACCAACTCACCCGTTGAATAGGCACCCAGGCATTGTAGAAACTGATCAACCAGTTCCCCGTGAAAATACTTGTCACGCCACCTGTATAGCTCCTGTAACACCTTGTGATGCGCTATCGCTCCCCTGTAGAGTGTTTTGCGGGTCATAGCATTGTAGGTGTCTATGATAGCAGCAATGAGGCCGCATACCGGTATCTGCTCACCCTCGAGACCACTGGGATAACCGCTGCCATCGAAACGTTCATGATGGGTTTGGACCATGCCTATGATTGACTCACTGATACCGCTGGTATTCCTGAGTATTTTAACACCGAATTCCACGTGTTTTTTTGTCGCCGCAAACTCAGTTTTGGTCAGTGAACCGGGTTTGTTTAAAATATTGGCCGATATTTTTAACTTACCCACATCCAGCAATAACATTCCCATAGCCAGCACTTTCCTGTCTTCCCGATACAGTCCCAGATGCTTCGCAAAAACCAAAGCAAGTGCACAATTATCCGTTGCCTGTTTCTGGATATCCTCATTACCCCTTGCGCTCGACATCCACGACAGCGCTTCTACATTGCCTATCATACTGTCGAGCAGGGGTCGCACTGTTGCCTTAATTGCATCAAGGTCAAGATTTTCGTCCCGCCCGGTGTTATCCATAATCTGGGCGATCTCGACGAAGGCGGTTTCCAACGCTGTTTTAGCCGCTGGTAAATCGTCTAACGGTGGTTTTTGATCCCTGTATACGGCCCGTCGCTTATCCTGATCGAGGAAGTCGTCGAGGTAATTTTGGGTCGGCGTCACGGGAGCATCGATATGTATCTCGGCTTTGACACCCCTTTCAGTATCGATATACACGTAATTGCAGTGTATTTTTAATTCAGCAATGTCATTGTCATCATTGATCAGATGCCCCGGCGCCAGAAACGGAGTATCCAGCCAGGGGCGATCCAGGCCACAGATGTACATGCCAGTTATAAGGTTCTGAGTACCTACTTTTAGTTCCATAATTTTAGTGAGTGATACAGTTATCAATAAGTGAGGGTTTTAATCAATTTACTTATAGTGCATGAAGACCATACCTGCCAGTCGAATATAGGAGTGGTTGGGGATCAAGGTATCAAAAGCTGCACTCTGCCTGTCTAGTGCAAGGCAACTTCGTTAAATGGATGGACCGAGTGAAGTCTTAACGATCCCTGTCGACGCCCAGAGACAGAATCCATAACGATCCCGCGGCTACGCCAATAAAACCGACTATGAATATAACCGGCATCGCCGAATAGCCCAGAACATGCCAGAAGATACTTTCCAGTGTGCTCATAGTTCGGCCTTCTCAGTCATTGCCACCCTTCCACATCCCGCATATCTGGTAGCCGATGGGCAATTCCCTTATGACAGTCAACACAGGTTTTCTCCCCCGAGGCCAGTGCCGTGGAGTGCTGGGCAACGCTACGCCGCCCCTGTTCTGAAAAATCCATGAAATCAAAATCATGACAGTTTCGACATTCCCTGGAATCGTTTGCTTTCATTCGTTGCCATTCCCGGTTGGCCAGATAACCCCTCCTCGCGTGAAATTTTTCAAGTGTACCAATAGTTCCCAAAGCATAGGCGACCAGTTCCTTGCTGGCCTGAACTTTACGAATTATTTTGTCGGTCCATTCATGCGGAACATGGCAGTCGGAACATATCGCTCGCACACCGGATCGATTCGAATAGTGAATGGTTTCCCGGATCTCTGCGACGATCGGGGCATGGCAACTTGAACAAAATGCCTCGGTATTGGTGGCTTCCATACCGGTGTTAAACGCGCCCCAGAACAATATACCACCGACAAATCCCAGCCCCAGGAGAACACCCGAAGCCGCTTTACTCGGTCTTGAAAGTCTTTGCCAAAATATTTTGACCAGCTTCATTTAGCCTTTCTATTAGCGGTAAATACTAGCGCAGCGATTCGACGCGTTTAAAATCGTTTTCGACCAGCAACCCGGTATTTGCCTGGGTAACGTGACACTGTAAACAGAAATATCGCCTTGGGGATACATCCGACAGCACCTGCCCTTCGCGGGTTGCATAGTGGGTGACACTGATTTTTGTCGCGCCAGATTCCACCGATTTCCTGAAACTGTGACACGA
>JACZQS010000301.1 GCA_022545625.1 Pseudomonadota bacterium | reverse complement strand
TGACCTCGATAATGCGCTGCACTGGATAGAAGGCCAGGATAAAAATATGGGAACAATTCAGGTGATGATGATTGGTTCCAGAAATTTTGACGGCGAGGCTTACTACAGTTACCTGGATACGCTGGAATCAAAAAATATTGACGTATCGAAATTCAGGATTTACCAAATAAGTAGTAACGGCTCGGTAAAGTTTGGGGTGATATATGGTGTATACGAGAGTCGCCGTGAAGCCTACCAGAATATCCAGCAATTACCCGAGGCGCTGAAATCCAGGGGGCCTATACCGAGGACCATTGGCGGTATCTGGAATGAAATAAATAACCGGTAGCAGATTAGATTGACTAGAATCAAACTGAGTGATGGAGACATATCTTAATGACACATTATGATTTAATCGTCATCGGTAGTGGCCCAGCCGGTAAGCGTGCCGCTATCCAGGCAACCAAAGTGGGTAAGAGCGCTTTGCTGATTGAAAAAGGGCTTATTGTCGGGGGTGTTACCGTGCATACGGGCACCATCCCCAGTAAGACGCTCAGGGAAACCGTATTATTTCTATCCGGATGGCGTCAAAGGGGGATTTATGGTCGCAGCTACAAGGTAAAGGATAATATTACCGCCGAAGATCTGACCCAACGCCTGCAATCTACGCTTAGCTATGAAGTCGAGATCATTCAGCATCAGTTGATGCGAAACAATGTCGATATCGTACATGGGCACGCCCGATTTAAAGATGAGCACAGCCTGACAGTAGAAGATATAAATGGTGTGGTATCGGAATTTAGTGCCGACTATTTCCTCATCTGTGTCGGTACCAAAACCAGGCGGCCTAAAAATGTACCATTCGATGGTAAAACCATTGTTGATAGCGATGAAATAATCAACCTTGAGCAAATACCGAAGAAATTGCTGGTAATAGGTGGCGGTGTTATCGGCATGGAGTATGCCACTATTTTCAAGGCCCTGGATATCGACGTGACAATACTGGAAGCGAATGAGAACCTTCTGGAATTTGTCGATAAAGAGATCGTCGAGGAGCTGGTCCATCATTTGCGGGACTGCAATATTCATCTGCGGCTCAATGAAAAAATAAAAAGCATCAAAAAGCGAGCCGATGGCAAGGTTGTCTGTAGTCTCAAGAGCGGTAAAAGCATTTGTGTCGACACCATACTTTATGCCGCGGGCCGGCAGGGTGTTACCGATGATTTATCGCTCGAGAAGGTAGGTATCGAGGCCGACAAGCGTGGCCGTATTGCGGTCAATGAAAATTACCAGACCAATGTACCCCACATCTACGCCGCCGGTGATGTGATTGGCTTTCCTAGCCTGGCATCGACTTCGATGGAACAGGGCAGGGCTGCCGCCTGCCATGCTTTCAATGTCAAGGTGCACAGCCAACCCGAATTATTTCCATTTGGCATCTATTCGGTCCCCGAGATCAGCATGTGTGGGCTAACCGAAAAGGAATGCAACGACAAAGGCATTGCCTTTGAAATTGGTATTGCCCGTTTTCGAGAAATCGCGCGAGGTCAAATAATAGGCTTGCGGGAAGGTATGGTGAAGATGTTATTTTCGATCGAAACCCAGAAGCTACTGGGGGTTCATATCATCGGTGAAGGTGCGACCGAACTGGTGCATATCGGCCAGGCAGTTATTGCACTAGGCGGTACGCTAGACTATTTCGTGCAAACGGTTTTCAACTACCCGACCCTGGCAGAAGCCTACAAGGTAGCGGCGCTTGATGCTTACAACCGGATGAACTTTTAGGCTAACCTTCAACGGGCAGGCTAGCACTGCTCCCAGGGTAAATTATCGAATCGCCATCCCGCAATCGTGCCACGTTGGTGATTATCATCCAGTTCACCTTCAAAGCCCTGTACTATGTTATAGACTCGTTTGAAACCATTTTCGACCAGTAGTTTACCTGCCTCGTCCGATCTGTTTCCGCTGCGGCAAATGAGCAGAACCGGCACCGAATGATGCTCGGGTGAGTCGATTACGCCTCCCAGAACCAGTTTTCTTACATCCCTGACAAAATGTGGATTCACTTCCCAGTTCGGCTCTTCGATCCAGGGTATGTTAACCGAACCCAATGGATGGCCGATAAACAAATACTCCATATCCGAGCGTACATCGATAAATGCTACTTTCGGTTCTTTTTGAATCAGATCCCAGGCTTTTTCCGCACTGAGGTGGGTAACAATATTTTTAGTCATGAAAATTCTCGAACGATGCGATTGTTATTGTCCAGATAATAATTAATTGTTGAACGATATTCGACCGGGCTTTAGGCCGGGAAAAATGAAAAGATTATTGAGCTTGAAACATGCCGACGCTCGATCCAGTCGATAAATATATTACCATTTATCCTGAAATCAAGCACTTATATCACTTTTTACAAGTAATTGGCGGGGAGATTTCAAATAGGTTCCAGATTGTTGTTTATACTACTTAGACTACGTTCAACTATGGATTAATGGTGCCTTTCTACGATGACCGATGAGCTATTCAAGCTGGTGAATAAATAACTGATGAGAAACCTGTGCATCACAATGCTGCTAAGTGTCTGGATGGCTATACAGTTATCCAGTGCCTGGGCGGTGACTGTCTGTGAAACCTACCGGGATAACTTTTCGGCGGTTAGTTACAGTAATCAGGATGGTAGTATGAACTGGTCCGGTGACTGGGTGGAAGTCAATGACAATGGTTCGCCAAGTAGCGGTGATATCCGTATTACCAACGCAAATCGACTGCGAGTCAAGGATAACGATAGATCGATCTCGAGAAGTGCCGACCTGAGTACCTATTCTACTGCTACTTTAACGTTTGATTACCGGGAGCATGGCTTCGACAATGCGGCGGATTATGTCGACATTGAAGCCAGGGTAGGCGGTGGTGCCTGGCAACTTTTACAAAGGTATGCCGGCCCAACGGTTAATACGGGTTCGGCCACTCTGGTTATCGATCCGTCATTGCTGGGTATCGACACCGAGGTCAGGTTAATAACATCCAGTAGTTTAGGCAATAACGACAGATTTCGTGTCGACAATTTTCAAATTGAAGCCTGTAGCCAGGTCCCAACCGTGGATCATTTTAATATCAATGTCGGTGCGGGAGCGGCCAATACCTGTAATCCATTTAGTTTCACGGTGACCGCGGAGGACAGCAGCAACAATCCGGTGACCGATTACACGGGTACGGTCTCTTTAACAACGAGTACCGCTAACGGCAATTTTAGTGCCGTGGTAGCGACCAATAATGTTAATCCAAACCCGGACACAGACGATAACGGCAG
>JACZQS010000300.1 GCA_022545625.1 Pseudomonadota bacterium | reverse complement strand
CAGAGCGAATCGCGCCTATTAATGCATATTTCGAAATGGAAGCCCAGCCGGCAATAATTACGCCATAGACACCCACCGAGGTCATCGCCAGGATGTAAAGCAACCCGGCGTTAATATCGGCAAACACCAGCGTATCGTTAAATGGCATGACCGCCCAGGCGGCCATGGCCGGTGCGAAAGTCAAAACCGGCGCGATAAAAAACAGGTATTTATTCGCATTCGTCGGCAGTATTATTTCCTTGAACATCAATTTGAGCATATCGGCAAATGGTTGAAGCAGGCCTTTTGGACCGACACGATTGGGGCCTATGCGACTTTGCATATAGCCGATAACCTTGCGTTCTGCGAGGGTGTAGTAGGCGACTACAATAAACAGTGGCATCAGTATCACGACAACTTTAAGCAGGGTATAAATCGTGTACTGCAACGATTCAGGTAAGCTAAGCCAGACTGGAGTAAAATATTCGATCACGACAGTCGCTCCAGTTCAACCACACCACAGGCATCGCCCAAATCTTTCACCAGCTCGATGCCGGTGGGGATGTAGACGCAGCCTGACGGGATATCCTCGCTGATTATCAAGGGCAAGATTGCTGTGCCCTGCCCCTGTTTGATATGCACCTGCTCGGTGTCTACCAGTTCCGATTTTTCCGCCTGCCGCCGATTCATGACGATAGAACATTGTTGCACCATGACAGGCGTGGCCTGCAATGGTGCTGACAAACGGGTCAAATCGTCACAGGCATAAATGGGCGCTATGCCGATTTTCTGGATAGACCGGGGTTTGACCGGTAAACGACTCGCAGTCGACTCGACACCGCAGAGATTATTCAGACTAATATCGCGACATAGCTCCTTGACTTCGTTTTTAACTGCAACCGAGTCGGGATAATCAAAATCACCGGGCAGAAGGATTTGTCCGAGCGTGGTCAGAATCTTCCAACCCTGCCTGCTTAAACCCTGAGCCTTGATGCATCCCTTAAAACTCTGCCAGAGGCCCTCCACATTCACAAAGGTTCCCGAAGTTTCTCCAAAACCGGCTAACGGCAATACCAGATCAGCATGTTCATCGATATACTGATTATTAAAACTATTGATCGCAATGATGAAATCGTTATTGTCGGCAAGATTCCGCACCAGCGATCCATGACCAGTATCCAGCATCGGATTAATTCCAAAGCTGAGTAACACCCCGTGCTTCGATTCTAATATCTGGCGCGCATGCTGCCAGCTTCCTTTCACTGCAACCCCGCCCGGCAATCGATGCGGCAAGCATCCGGCAAGACAGGCACCGGCAGAATTCGCCAATGGTGACAGGTAGCCCAGGCTCGAATCGCTGGCACTTGAGATGGTTTCACATAATTCCTGTATCAAGGACAGATAGGGGCTGCTAAGCGCCTGGATGCCGACGATCACTGCTGTATTTTTGCCAGCCAGCAGAGAACCGGCAATTGCCTTGTGTTCGTTTTGGAGTTTGTAGCCATCCAGCAGGCCACCTAAATGTGCGGATAGTTCGACATTGGATATTTCTGCCAGTGCCGTGACCACACCCGCCAGATCGCCTAGCAATTGCTCGGCCGAGCCATTGATCTCCTCGAGCAAATTGAAATTATATTGTCCCGCGACCTGGCAGATCGAAGACACACTGGCGCCATTGTTAACCACCGCTTTGCGAATCCGATGCGATAAAATCGGTTGTTCCTGCCGCAGGTTACCCGCGACGATCAGACAAGCGTCGAGTGATTCCACCGATTCAAGTGATCTACCCAACCATGGCATCGCCGCGGACTGCTCCTGAGAGGAAAAATCAACCTGGCTCAGGCGGTGGTCGATATTACTGGAACCGAGACCACGCAACAGCTTTTGAGCCAGATAGTGCTCCTCTAGTGTAGCCTGCGGGCTAATCAGCGCTGCTATCTGATCGCTATCCTGGTTAGCTGCGCGCGACAATTTTTCCACTGCGACATCAACCGCTGTTTCCCAGTCGATAGTTTTTAACTGGCCGCCTTCACGCAGCATCGGCGAGCTGATACGGGTTTCATTATTCACCGCGGTGTAACTAAATCGATCACGGTCTGAAATCCACGACTCGTTAATTGATTCATTTTCTCGTGGCACTACCCGTATCAGGTCGTTACCGCGGGTATGTACAAAAATATTGGATCCTATGCAATCGTGCGGCGCAACACTCGGGTGCTGGGTCAATTCCCAGGGCCGGGCGGTGTAACGCGAGGGTTTTGCAGTCAGCGCACCGACCGGACAAATATCGATCATATTACCCGATAATTCAGAGGATATGGATTTTTCGATAAAGGTGCCGATTTCGACGCTCTCGCCCCGGCCGGTAAGACCCAGTTCGGGCAGCCCGGCAATTTCATCACCAAAACGAACGCAACGTGTACAATGAATACAGCGGGTGAAATCGGTGGCGATCAAGGGTCCGATATTTTTGTCCATTACCACGCGCTTTTGCTCGGTATATTGCGAAATGCCCTCGCCAAACCCCATCGCCACATCCTGAAGCTCGCATTCGCCACCCTGATCACAAATAGGGCAATCGAGTGGATGGTTGATCAACAGGAATTCCATCGTCGACTTTTGCGCTGCAATCGCTGCAGCCGATCGAGTCTGCACAACCATGCCGTCGACCACATTTGTGGCACAGGCAGGCATCGGTTTCGGTAACCGTTCGATCTCGACCAGGCACATACGGCAATTCGCCGCAACCGACAGCTTCTTGTGATAGCAAAACCGCGGTATCGCAATATTGTTATCATCCGCTACATCGATCAGCAGTCGCCCGGCCTGGGACTCAATTTGTTGCCCGTTGATCGTGAGTGTAATGCTGTCGCTCATTAGTTATCTTTACTCATTAAATAGTCACTAGGCAGCGTTTTCGATGATTGAACGCTTGTGCTCAACATAGTATTCGAATTCGTGGCGATAGTGCTTGATAAAACTCCAGACCGGCATTGCTGCTGCATCCCCGAGCGCGCAGATAGTCCGGCCCTCGATCTTGTGTGAAACCTCCTCCAGCCTGGTAATATCTTCAGGCAGCCCCTGGCCGTCGATAATTCGATTCAGCATGCGGTATAACCATCCGGTACCCTCGCGGCAGGGCGTACATTGCCCACAGGATTCGGAAAAATAAAACCGTGCTATACGACGCAGGGTCAGCACCATATCGGTAGTTTCGTCCATCACTATCACCGCACCGGATCCCAGCATTGAGCCTGCCTTTGCAATCGAATCATAATCCATCGTGCAATCCATCATGATATCGCCGGGCAGCACCGGCA
>JACZQS010000040.1 GCA_022545625.1 Pseudomonadota bacterium | reverse complement strand
CTCTAACCGGACTCAGGCCCTGATAATCGACTCCTGGTTCGATAACTATGTTGGCGTGATTACCCTGGTGCGGGTGGTAGAAGGTAGTATTCGGCCACGCCAGAAAATCCAGATAATGTCCACCGGTCGTGAATTCATGGTGGAAAAGGTTGGTGTATTTACCCCAAAACGAAAAGAAACCGGGCAATTGCAGGCCGGGGATGTCGGCTTTATTATTGCCGGCATCAAGGATATCGAGTCGGCCAAAGTCGGCGATACTATTACCCTGGGCCAGAATCCCGCGCGCCAGGCGCTCGCTGATTTTAAGGAAATACAGCCCAGGGTATTTGCAGGCATGTTCCCGATCAATTCGGATGACTATAATAATTGCAGGGAGGCACTGAAAAAACTCAAGTTGAACGATGCTGCACTACATTTTGAGCCGGAAACTTCGCAGGCGCTTGGCTTCGGGTTCCGATGCGGATTTCTCGGCTTGTTACATATGGAAATTGTGCAGGAGCGCTTAGAGCGTGAATACGATCTTGACCTGATTACTACGGCACCAACTGTTATTTATCAAGTTGAAACCACCGCAGGTGAGATCATTGAAATCCATAATCCAGCTGATTTACCGGCGATAAACAGGATCAACGAAATCAGGGAACCGATTATCCGGGCCAGTATGCTGCTGCCGGAAGATTATATAGGTTCTGTGATTGCTCTATGCATTGAAAAACGCGGGGTCCAGAAAGATCTACAGTATATTGGCGATCAGGTTTCGCTGGTATTTGAACTACCCTTGAGTGAGGTGGTGTTCGATTTTTTTGATCGACTCAAATCTGTCAGCCGGGGCTATGCTTCTTTCGATTACGAACTAGTCCGGTTCGAGGCTGCTAATCTGGTAAAACTCGATGTATTGATCAATGCCGAGAAGGTCGATGCATTGTCTTTGATTGTACATCGCGATAACGCCGACTATCGCGGACGGGAACTCACGTCGAAAATGAAGGAGTTGATTCCGAGGCAAATGTTTGATGTCGCTATACAGGCAGCGATAGGGTCTAATATCATCGCCCGTACCAATGTAAAGGCGTTACGTAAAAATGTTACCGCAAAATGTTATGGCGGCGACATAACCAGAAAACGAAAATTGTTGGAAAAGCAAAAAGCGGGTAAAAAACGGATGAAAAAGGTTGGACGCGTTGAAATCCCGCAAGATGCGTTTCTGGCTGTTTTAAAAGTCGATAATTGAGGTAATAAGTTAAATGGTTCATTTTGATTTCGAATTTATACTGGTGATAGTGACAGCCTTAACCGGGTTGATCTGGTTAATTGACGCGCTGTTTTTTGCGCGATCGCGTCAACAGGGAGCAACCAGTAAAACACTCCCTGATCCAATTTTAATTGAATATTCGAAATCTTTTTTCCCGGTATTGCTCGCGGTCATGGTGTTGCGATCATTTTTGTATGAACCATTTCGTATACCGTCGGGGTCGATGATGCCGACCCTGCTGGTCGGTGATTTTATCCTGGTAAATAAATATGATTTTGGTCTGCGCCTGCCGATTATCCATAACCGGGTGACCGATGGTGATAAGCCAAAACGCGGAGATGTGGCCGTATTTCGTTATCCGGAGGACGAGTCGCTGGATTATATTAAGCTAATCATCGGATTGCCCGGTGATCACATTAAATATTATGATCGTCGCTTAACAGTCAATGGCAAGCCCATCAACATAGCGTTCGACCACAAGTACCAGGGTCTTGGCACGCCCGAAAACATGATGAATAGTGGAGGCTGTGATAAAGTGAATGCAGCCTGCGATGTCTTTACTGAGAATTTCGATCTATCGGGATATAGCGTAATGACCAACCCGGACGTTCGATATACTTTCGATGGCGAAATTTTCGTGCCCGAAGGTCAGTATTTCGTCATGGGCGATAATCGAGACCATAGTAACGATAGTCGTTTCTGGGGATTCGTTCCCGAGGAAAATCTGGTCGGAAAGGCTGTTATGATATGGATGCACTGGGATTGGCGGGAAGGCGGTCGTGGTCTGGATCTATCCAGGATAGGGACAGGTATTTCAGATTGAGGAAATTTTAATGAACAACATCGCGAATTTTAGGTACCGGCAGCAGGGACTGTCGTTTTTTGGCTGGATGGCTATGGTCGCTATTTTTGGTCTTCTTATCCTTTCATTCTTCAAAGTATTTCCAATATACAATGAAAATTTCACTATTCAGGCAGTCCTGTCAGGTCTTGCCGAAGATGAAAAAATTGATGTTAAGTCGAAACGTGCGATCTGGATTTCGTTACAAAAACGTCTGGCCGTCAACGAGGTTTACTCGATCAAACCTGAACATGTGACGATCGAACGTAAAGATGGTAAAACCACGGTAACAATCACTTATGAGACGCGGCGTCCATACATTTCTAACCTGTTTATCGGTGGTAACTTTACCGAGTCGGTAGTGATCAACCGGTGAATCTGGAAAAATTTCAAACTATATTAGATTATCAATTCAAACACTTAGATCTTCTCGAGCAGGCACTTACCCACCGCAGTTATTGCGCCGATAAAAATAACGAGAGACTTGAGTTTCTCGGTGATAGTGTGCTCAGTCTGGTGATTACACATCACATCTATCAACGCCAACCCGAAGCCGATGAGGGGGAATTGAGCCGTATACGCTCGTCGCTGGTCAAGCAAGAAGCGCTCGCCAGGGTAGCCCGCGATATAGGTCTCGGCGATTATATTTATCTAGGTGGTGGCGAATTAAAAAGCGGCGGGTTTCGCCGTTCATCAATTCTCTCCGATACCCTGGAAGCAATCATAGGCGCGATATACCTGGATAGTGGATTCGGCCCAGCACAAGATACTATCCTGTTTTTATATCGGGACTATTTGCTAACTCTACCCGATACCGATACGCTCAAGGATGCCAAAACCCGATTACAGGAATACCTGCAATCAAGGCAAATGGGTTTACCCGAATACAAGGTGATAAAAACTGTCGGAAAATCGCATGACCAGGTCTTCACGGTGACCTGCAGTATTGCGTCGTTGAAGTTGGCATATAGTGGAGAGGGATCAAGTCGAAAAAAAGCAGAGCAGGATGCCGCCAGAAAGACCCTGGATCAAATCCCGCTATGACTCCCAGGTTTAAGAGCGGATACGTGGCGTTAATCGGCAAACCGAATACCGGGAAGTCGACCCTGATGAATGCGCTAATTGGCGAAAAAATTAGTATTACCGCTCATCGTCCACAAACCACTCGTCATCAAATATTAGGCATCAAAACCACGGATGGCTACCAGTGTATATTTGTCGATACACCGGGGATTCACGATAACAATAAAAAGTTGATTCATCGTTACATGAATCGTGCTGCCACCAGTATATTGTCCGATGTCGATCTGATTTGTGTCTTGCTAGAAGTAAAGTATTTTAATAAGGATGACGAAAAAATATTGAATCGGGTCAAGGATTTCGACAAGGTTGTAATCGTATTAAACAAAATTGATCAAATTAGCAAGCAGGACTGTCTTCCAATCATGCGTAGAATTGCTGAATATGCATCCGGGCGTGAAATTGTTCCCGTCTCGGCCCTGGAAAAGGAGAATCTTGATTGTCTTGAAACAATAATTATTAGTCGCTTGCCGGAGGGTGTTCCGCAATTCCCCGATGACCAGATAACCGATCAGTCGATGCGATTTATCGCCGCTGAAATCATTCGAGAAAAATTATTTCGCCTGTTGAAACAGGAATTGCCCTATTCGATAACAGTCAGCGTGGATCACTATAAGGAAGAGGCCGACCTAGTCCGTATTTCTGCGACTATCTGGGTAGAACGCAAATCACAGAAAGGCATTGTTATCGGCAAGAATGGTAGTCTACTGAAAAAAATCGGTACCCAGGCCCGTAAAGATATCCAGCGCCTGGTCGAGAATAAGGTTTATTTACAACTCTGGGTCAAGATACGTGAGGATTGGGCCGACGATGAACAATCCCTGGCCGCTTTTGGTTATTCCGATGCAAATCAGAGTCACTGATCAGCCCGCCTATATATTACATCGGCGGGACTGGCAGAATTCGAGCCTGATTCTTGATTTATTTACACTTGATCACGGTTGTATCAGCGTCCTCGCCCGGGGGGGGAAACAGAGTAAATCAGTGGCCCTGTTCCAGCCTTTTATTCACCTGCTGATAAGTTGGGCTGGGCGCAGCGATTTGAAAACCCTGGTATCAATCGATGGTAGGTCTGCGCCTGTCGACGAAAAACAATATCTTCCCTTGTTATATGTTAACGAATTGTTAAATGCATTTCTGCCCCGGCAGGACGCGCATCCTGAAATATTCAATCTTTACAGAGAATTGCTGACTAACCTGGATTGTCATTTTGGTGAAAAACAGTTGCGCGAGTTTGAGCGCTCGCTGATGAAAATGCTTGGTTATCTGCCGGATACCAGTCTCAATGCAGGGTCTGGTGAATTGATAGCAAGCAATGATTATTATCAATTTCTCGCGTCCAGCGGATTTGTCCCCTGTGCAGAAAAGGATCAAAATGCGATAGCCGGGCGAACCATAATCGCCTGGAATCAGAAGCAGTATGAAGACAGGCAGGTGCTACATTTGGCGAAAACTATTATGCGTTGCATTATTGATTTTAATCTGCACGGGAAAAGGCTAAAGTCTCGTGACATCTATCATCAAATCAAGAGCCGGGTATGATCCCTCCAGCTACACTGCGTGTTAATATTAGGCTGGCACAGGTGCGCGTATGATAGTCGGTGTCGGAGTCGATATAGCAGAAACCAAACGGTTTGAAAATCTTTATTCGCGATATGGTGAGCGTATCGCTCGCCGTATTTTGACCGAAAGTGAACAGGTCGAGTTTGGTCGGCGAAATAATCCGGCCAGCTATCTCGCGACTCGATTTGCCGCCAAGGAAGCCGCTGCGAAAGCACTGGGTACCGGATTCGGCTGCGGTGTGGGTTATAAAAGTATCGAGATAAAGAATAATAACCAGGGCAAACCGATGTTGAAATTTATTAACTCGGCCCTGGAACTGGCCCGGCAAAAGCAGGTGGAAAACGTGTTCGTATCACTTTCGGACGAAAAACATTATGTTGTCGCGATGGTAATACTTGAGCGCTAGATTGCCTGTTGCAGATACAGCTCCACTTCTAGCCTGACCTGTTCGAGTTCTTCTATCATCGAGTCCACTGCCATCGAAATGTCGGAATATGATTTCTCCGCCAGTTGTTGCTGAATCGATACTACCTGTAATTTTAACCGTGGCAGACCGGTGTAACAGGTAATTCCGTGAATCTTGTGAATAATCGACGATAGTTTTGCATAGTCTGAAATCTGGACCGTGTTTGACAGTTGACTCTTATGATCGGGGATATCACGTAGTAAAATTTCGAATATTTGTTTTAATAAAGACTCATTGTTCGCGGCAAGGTCCAGTGATTGGTTGATATCAACCGATTTTTTATCGCCGAATTGCTCATTAGTAACCGTGTCATCCCGTATCGTGGTCGAACGTTTCAGCGAACCGTCGATCAAGGCGCGAAATTTTTCCTCGTCAATCGGCTTGCTCAGGTAATAGTCAAATCCCAGTTGCAAGAGCCGATCTGCTTCCTCATTTAAAATATTCGCGGTTAATGCAACGATCGGAGTAGGGTCGTCCGGCCGTTCTTCGCGCATCATAGTCAGTAGTGTTACACCATCGATATCCGGCATTTGAATATCAAGAATAATTAAATCGAAACTCTGGCTGCGGTATTGATTCATAGCCTCGTCAGCATGATCCGCTTCGCTGGCTACGTGACCCCATTTTCGAATCAATTCGCTACCGAGCTTGAGATTAATTTCATTATCGTCGACAAACAGTATATTTTTCTGCATCTCCGGGGTGGGGTGCTGATCACCGGGCTTTTTCTGACTATCGCCGTTCAGCGAATTATCGAGCAGGTTTCGCAATCCGCTACTAGTGGTGATTATAGAGATGAACTCAATTTCCCGGCCATCTAAACCGGGGATCATGCCTGGATCATAGTGCATCGCAATAATACGAATGTCGGCTTCAAGGTCAGTAGTTACTATATCCCAGAGATCGAGGATGGGGTGGCGAAAGTCAATCACCAGGTAGTCGATCTGGTCCCGGTTTTGATCGATAATTCCTCTTATTTGCGCAGAAGTTTGCTGCTCAAGAAGTATTGACTCGGTGGTAATCCCCGCGCGATCAAATAACGATTGCAATTCCTGCAAGCAGGCTTTTCGACTCGCTATTATCATAGCGGTACCTGCTATCGCCACCTGGTGACTGGGGCTTTGATTATTTACATTGGCCAGTGCCAGTGGTAATCGGACGCTAAATATCGAGCCTTTACCGGGTTCGCTTTCCACTGCAATCTCACCACCCATCAGGCTAACCAGGTTTTTACTGATAGCGAGCCCGAGCCCGGTGCCGGTAAATCGGCGATTGGCGGCAGTTTCAACCTGGCTGAATGCAGTGAACAATCTCGCCTGGTCCTCATCTGATATGCCGATGCCGGAATCTTCCACGGTGATCAGTATCGTTACTTCGGTAGAAGTTTGCTCGTCTACTGACACTTTGACGACAACTTCTCCCTGATCGGTGAACTTGATTGCATTGCCAATCAAGTTCAACAGAATTTGCTTGATTCGCAACTTGTCGCCACAGACGTACCTGGGTGTATCGCTGTATATTATCAAATTTAAATCGATGTTCTTGGCCAAAATAGTGATAAACAGGGTGTCGCGGGTTTGTTCTATGACTTCATGCAAATCGAAATCGTCGGCGATAATTTGTAATTTCCCGGATTCAATTTTTGAAAAATCAAGAATTTCATTAACAATGTTGGTCAGGTCACTAGTCGATTTCAATACGATATCGGCGTATTTTTCCTGTGTTGGATTCAGACCGGACTGGCTTATCAAACTGATGAACCCCTTAATGCCATTGATAGGCGTACGAATTTCGTGGCTCATATTAGCCAGAAACTCTGATTTTATCCGGTTGGCGTCTTGTGCCTCGTCCATCGCAAATTCGAGTTCGCGATTCTTGGTTTCCAAATCAACCATCGCTTCATTTAACTGTTGGGTTGCCTGCTGAATTTTATCGTTGAGTTGTTTTCGATTACTCAACAGGGCCTGCGTCATGCGATTAAATCCTTTTTGTACTGCGCCAATTTCGTTATAAGCCAGCGGGTCGATGGTCTCTCCGAGGCGGCCGGTTTCGACGTGCTTCAAATGTTCAAGCAGGGTATATATTGGCTGCGTGATGCGTCGGCTGATAATTACAGTGAGTATTAAAGACAGCGCCAGGACGATGATGAAAATAATGATCGAGTCCCGGGTAATTCGGGTTTTGGTTGCCTCAAGCTGAACTCGCGACATATATAGATGCACCCAGCCGATCGTATTCTTCCCCGTACCATCGATCTGATCGGGAGAAAAAGGGTCCAGGTGCGAAAGCCTTTCTGAGGTTATAGGACTTCGAATGTAGATATAACGCAAGACGTTGCTCGCCTGATACTCCCTGGAGACTGATTTTGCTATTAATTGTCCCTGCTGGTCGTAGACCGATGCATAGATGACAGGGTCGGCCTCGATTGCCCGATCCAGCCTGGTTTGAATCTGTTGATCCTTACCTGAAATCAGATGGTTTTTGGAATCAGCGGCGATTTGCCTGGCAATATTCCATCCATCACTTTGAATCAACTCATTTTCCTGTTCGATACTGTCATCGAAACGGGTGTAAACAAAAAACAGGTCAATCAAAAAAACCGGGATTAGTGTGACCAACAATATCTGATACTTGATACCCAGGCGCTTCATCTAGTCGTCCCATCGATCAACTGGTGTATTTTTTCTTCGCCTCGAAGGGCGAGACCGAACGAACCATCCACAGGTTGGTTGTTTGCCGATAAAATCTGCATAGGGGCTGGTAAGACCGGCAAAACACTTGATTTACAGCTAGCGGGAAAGCTCAAGGCTGTTTACTCCGACAAGACTCGATTTCGCATAGTATGCGAATGGCCAATACAGTAAAATATCCGTCACCATCAAGGCATTCAAAGCGCACTGGCCATTTAACCATAAGATTATGTTTTTAGAGGATTATATAGGAAATACGCCACTCGTTACATTGCAGCGCCTGAACCCTGTGGGTGGCAATCGTATATCGCTAAAACTGGAGGGCAATAACCCGGCGGGATCGGTCAAAGATCGACCAGCGTATAGTATGATCAAATACGCCGAAGAACGCGGCGAGATAACAGCCGGTGACACATTGATAGAGGCTACCAGTGGTAATACCGGCATAGCACTGGCCATGGTTGCGGCGACCAAGGGCTACCATATGATATTAATTATGCCGGATAACATGAGCTTCGAACGGCAGATGGCAATGCGTGCATATGGCGCCGAAATCATATTGGTGAGCAAGGAAGCCGGCATGATAGGCGCCCGCGACCTGGCGGCGTCCATGCAGGCGCAGGGCAAAGGAAAAATGCTCGATCAGTTTGCTAACGCCGATAATCCACGTGCCCATTACGAAACAATGGGACCCGAAATCTGGCAGCAAACCGGGCAGTCGATAACCCATTTTGTCAGTTCGATGGGGACCACTGGTACGATTATGGGCTGCTCCCGATTCTTCAAGGAGCTAAACCCCGATATTAAAATCATCGGAGTACAACCCGCGGATGGTGCGACTATTCCCGGGATTCGGCGCTGGCCCGAGGAGTATTTGCCACGTATCTATAATCCTGACCGGGTCGACCAGATAATCGACGTAACCCAACAGGAAGCCGAGGAAACGACGAGATTGCTCGCTAGCAAGGAAGGCATATTTTGTGGCATTTCGTCGGGTGGTGCGGTGTCAGCGGCTC
Organism: Pseudomonadota bacterium; assembly: GCA_022545625.1. Classification (GTDB taxonomy): domain Bacteria; phylum Pseudomonadota; class Gammaproteobacteria. The sequence goes on along the minus strand of JACZQS010000040.1, from coordinate 2,821 downwards.
TACGGCTGTCGGCGCAGGTGAACGATGCGCATATCGTCACCATAATTTGCGATCGGGGTGATCGCTACTTGTCCACCAAGGTGTTTTCAGCAGCATGAATGTATTTGTTTTTGATATCGAAACCGTGCCGGATATAGACGGTTGCCGGCGACTCTACGATCTGCACGGATTATCCGACGACGATGTCGCCAAAGCGGTTTTCCACAAACGTCGGCAGCAGGCCAATACCGAGTTTTTACGCCATCATTTGCACAGGATAGTCGCCATCTCGGCAGTGCTTCGCACCAGTGAGCAATTTAAAGTCTGGTCTCTCGGCGACCTCGAGTCCGATGAACAGGAATTACTCGAGCGCTTTTATAGTGGCATCGACCGTTATGCCCCACGCCTGGTTTCCTGGAACGGGGGTGGTTTCGATCTGCCGGTAATTCACTATCGTTCATTACTATATCCGATCAATGCTGAGCGTTACTGGGAGAACGGGCAGAAGGATACCAGTTTTAGATATAACAATTATTTGAGTCGTTACCATGACCGCCATACAGACTTGATGGATGTACTGGCAGCGTTTCAACCACGCGCCAACGCGCCACTGGACGAGGTCGCAAGTCTCTGCGGATTCCCGGGAAAGATGGGAATGAGTGGTTCTAAGGTGTGGGAGCACTATGCACAGGGCGATATAAAATCTATCAGGGATTACTGCGAAACCGATGTCCTCAATACCTTCCTGGTGTATCTGAATTATCAACGTAATCGGGGTAATCTAGATCAAACCCAATATCTCAGTGAGTGTCATCTCGTGCGTAATTTTCTAATCGACTCGGGTTTCCCGCACCTTATAGAATTCGAAAAAGCCTGGGTAGATTGAATGGTCAAACGGCGTCGCCGCAGACAACTACCTGAACCCTGTGTCGTCCGTATCGAATCCATGTCCCATGAAGGACGCGGGATCGCCCATATTGATGGCAAAACCGTATTCGTGTTTGGCGCAATCGAAGGTGAAGAAGTACGGATTCAAATTCGAAAAACCAACCGCAATTACGATGAGGCGGTCACACTGGATGTGATCCAGCCCTCCCCATTACGCATAGTGCCGAAATGCGAGGCTTACGGGGTATGCGGCGGTTGTAGTCTGCAACATATGCATAACGACGAACAGGTGGCATTCAAACAGCGATCACTGCTGGAAATGATGCGTCATGCAGGTATTGAAATTGATAAGGTGATGCCGCCGTTACGCTCGCATCCCTGGGGTTATCGTCGCAAAGCCAGGCTAGGCGTCAAGTTCGTGCGCAAAAAAGACCGCGTACTGGTGGGTTTCCGGGAAAGAAATACACCGTTTTTGACCGATATGTCGCGCTGCGAAGTTTTAATTCCACAGGTGGGGGAACGACTCCGAGAACTGGCTAATTTGATCGAGGATCTCGATGCCAGGGAGACTATACCCCAGATTGAAGTTGCCGCCGATGACTCCCGCGCCGCGCTGGTATTTCGTCATCTCAAGCCCTTATCTAAAAATGACACTGCGAAACTGGTTGATTATGCCAAGCACAACGATGTCTGGATCCAACTACAACCCGCGGGACCTGAGAGCATAGTCAACCTGTATCCGCAGCAGCAGGCCCTGTATTTCGCCCCACTGCAAAACGAAGAAATTAATATCCGCTTTGACCCGGTCGACTTTACCCAGGTCAACGCTGAAATCAATCACCAGATGGTAGCGCAGGCCCTGCATTTTCTGGAATTAAATAAAACCGACAGGGTGCTGGACCTGTTTTGCGGCCTCGGGAATTTTACCCTGCCGATGGCACGTCGATGTTTAAAGGTGACAGGAATAGAAGGCGATGCGCCCATGGTCAAGCGGGCCAGGCAAAACGCGCTTGTGCATAAAATTGATAACAGCGAGTATTTTGTCGCCGATTTGAGTAGCCCAGACCCTGATATCGGGTGGATACGGCAGCAATACGACAAAATATTACTCGATCCACCACGCCTGGGCGCGCCTGGGATTGCACAACTCATTTCCAGCTTTGGCGCGAAGATTATCGTCTATATATCGTGCCAGCCTGCCAGTTTAGTGCGAGACAGCAAGATTATTTGCGATAGCGGATATCGGTGCACGCACCTGGGGATCATGGATATGTTTCCACAAACCGCCCATGTCGAATCGATGTCAGTATTCGAGCGTTCAGGCTAACCGTTCCATTCGGTCCGTTTAAATGTAATAATTTTTAAATCCTTTTAATTAACTGGAAAATACGTGAAAATAATCAGCGCAATCATTAAACCCTTTAAACTCGACGATGTCCGTGAAGCCCTGTCTGAAATCGGCATCAATGGGCTAACCGTTTATGAGGTAAAGGGATTCGGTCGTCAAAAGGGACATACCGAGTTATATCGTGGTGCCGAATACGTAGTCGATTATATTCCCAAGGTAAAACTCGAAATTGCAGTAGACGATGATCGCGTCGATCAGGTAATAGACGCCATTATTGAAACAGCCAAAACAGGGAAAATTGGTGACGGCAAGATATTTGTTACCAACCTGGAGAACGCAGTCCGCATAAGAACGAGCGAAACCGGGTCATCAGCGCTTTAGATCCATGCAGCATGGCTTGCATGTTATCAACTACAAGATATCAGATTTAGATATAACTCATTCCGTTTCGCGGGTAAGATCCAATGGAAATCACCTTTAGATTCGCAAGAATATTTTTCTATGGGCTCGAATTGGGGAGTGTTAGAAATTTTGTGTCAATTCTTTAATCGTGCAGCATAATGCTGTTAGGAGAATTGATTATGACAGATAGATTTGATTTTAACG
>JACZQS010000039.1 GCA_022545625.1 Pseudomonadota bacterium | reverse complement strand
TTTACTTCGGTCTTTCCCTCGGCAATTGCTCCTGCGTTGCTCTACCTCCTGCATCCTTGCAGTCGTGTCCTACGCCCTCCGGGCCAGCCTTCGGCTGTTCATGTGTTCCAGACAATTTTGTGAACCTACGGCCTCTGCCTCCCGAAGGCAGCGCTCTACCAGGCTGAGCTACACCCCGACACGATGGCTGGCTAATTTTACGTGATGTTATACCGGAGCACAATTCTTCAGGCCGTGACTGTCTTTGCGGGTCGATTGACGTAATAGACTCCGACGATACAGAGCAGCATTCCGACTATGGATAGCGATCCCAGGGTCTCGCCAAACAGGAAATGGGCCTCGACGACTACCAGTGGTGGTACCAGGTAAAACATGCTCGATACGCGTCCGGCCTCACCGAGCCTGATGATCGCCATCAGTAACACAACCGCACCGATCGACAAACCGAACACCTGCCAGCTGAGCGCCAGGAAGAAAACCGGTGTCCAGTCGACCTGCCAGGTTTCGCCAAATAACAAGGCAAATACGCCGGTGGCGATTGCCGCCGCGACATATTGCATCATTGTCGCGGTGAGCAAATGAGACTGGTTGCAAAACTTCTTCTGGTAGAACACGCCGACCGAAATGGCGCATAGGCTCACTATGCAAAGACCGAGATAAAACCAGTCGAGACCACCGTCTGCGTTCAGGTCAAGACCGTATTTACCCAGTACCACGACTGCAACACCGATAAAGCCGACCAGCAGGCCGGCGGCCTTACGCAGGTTTAATGACTCGCCGATGTAGAGCGTGGCGAGCGCGGTCGTGAGTATTGGCTGGATACCAATGATAATCGCGACAATACCCGAGGGCATGCCATCCTTGATTGGCCAGAACAGGAAACCGAGATAACAGCAGTGAAACAGAACGCCGACAACCATATCGTGGCGATATTCGAGCAGGCTGAGCGGTAATTGCGCCTTTGTCAGCCACAGGATAATCAACAGGATTATTGCAGTAATCGTCATTCGAAGGCATAAAAATACGAATGGATCAGCATTTGCCATGCTGTACTTGGCGGCAATAAAGCCGGTGCTCCAGAGCACCACGAAAATAAGTGGAGCCGTGCGAACGAAGAAGGAATAGTTTCGCATGCAATACCCCCAGGTTTAGTCGGGCGTGAGTGGTAGCCGAAAATATCCGCCCGGCTTAGAGAATCTCGATTAGTTCGATCTCGAATACCAGTGTCTCGAACGGACCGATCGAATTACCTGCACCACGCTCGCCATAACCCAGGTGATAGGGGATTACGAACTTGAACTTGCTACCAGGACTCATCAACTGTACCCCTTCGGTCCAGCCAGGAATGACCTGGTTCAGCCCGAATGTTGCGGGTTCACCGCGCGAGTAAGAACTATCGAATTCGGTACCGTCGATCAGGCTGCCGCGATAATGCACGGTAACCCTGTCGGAGGCGGCCGGCTTCGCGCCGTCACCGGCTGTGATCACCGAATATTGCAGGCCAGACTCGGTGACAGTGACGCCTTCGAGTGCGGCGTTGGCATTCAGAAATGCCTCGCCTTTTTCTTTTACCTCTGCATATTTCATTGCATCTTCCCGCTGTTTCATCGTGGTTAACGCCTGCTCGGCCTCTCCCAGGGTCAGTAAGGTCTCCTTATCCTCGCGTTGAGCAATCAGGCCCTGTAGCAGTAATTGATAATCGACATCGCCATATTGTTTCATCACGCGTTCGCCGATTATCATGCCAAGCCCGTAACTGAACTTGTCTTTCTCAGTGGTCAACGTGATCTCGGAAGCCTCTTTCTCGGCGTCAATTTTTGCCGTGTCATTACAGCCAGAGATAACCAGCAGTAATCCGGTAGCAACGATTAATGAGCGATATGATTTCATACGGGAGCGTCCTTTATGGAAAAGGGTTTTGGGGGATTTCACGAATGCGTAAAACAAAGGCGCTAGTATATACATCTATTATCAGGACAGTTTAGTTAATTTACATGACTCCGCAGTCGAATTAAGTAAACTGTCCCCATAAATGAATAAAAACATCGTTGATAATCTGGCTAGCCTCAGTCGATTTGCCCTGGCAGCGGCAATTTTCTATTTCGCTTTCCAACTGTATCAGATTAATCAAAACGTGCCCGCGATCAGCCAGTCTATTGATCGGGTATCCCGGCAGGTCGAGCCCTCGTTAGAAGAAGTTCAGTTTATCCTGGAAGAAATCGCCGAAATTCGCAAACTGATACCGTCGCTGCTGGAACGGGTAGATAGAAGTGTCGCGGTAATTGACGATACGCAACGCAACGACAGATACCCCAGATTATTAGCGCGACCGAGCAGGCGATAGCCGTAATCAGCGAAACCCAGCAACAGATACCACAGATCCTGAGCACTACCGAGAATGCATTAACAGCCATCAATGAAACCCAACAGCAAATACCGCAAATAGTGAATACGGCTGAAAATGCCATAGCCGCACTCAACCTGACGCGGGACGAGTTAATGCCCTATATTCCCCTAACCCTGGAAGAAGTAAGGCTGATGCGAAAAACCATGGAGGACTCGCTGGACAGGATAGAAATATTGATCGACGATGCCAATGACAAGGCACTGAATGCCATCCTCCTGGCCGGAGACGCCGGCAAGAAAGCCAGCGAGGGCGCGGTTAGCGGATTTTTTACCGGCCTGATCAAGCTGCCGTTTAAATTAGTCGGCACGCTGGCGTCGCCGATCGTCAAAACAATCGATGCGGATGTCGCAAAAAAACTCACCGAAAAAGATCTTGAGCTGATAGCGACTGCGAGCAAAAAAGCGGTTGAGGCTAAAAAAATTGACCGTGCCTGGAAATGGAACAATCCGAAATCAGGTAACTCGGGTTCGCTGACTATCATTCGTAAATACGAAATTCGTAGTCATGTCTGCGTTGAGGTCCAGGTTCGCGTCAGTATCAAGGGAAAAGAGAAAATGAACGAGCCGGATAATTTGTGTTTAAACAAAGACAAGAAATGGGTCGAGGCTGAAGAAATATAATAGCCAGGCACTCAGTGAACACTGTCACGATACTGGCTCGGTGACTTTCCGTGCCATCGCTTGAATGCCCGTGAAAAATTACCCGGCTCGGAAAACCCCAGCAGAAAGGCGATCTCGTTAAATGACCGCTGCGGATCACGCACATACTGTAGACCCAGCTCACTGCGCGTATTGGCCAGAAGCTGGGTGAAAGACAGGCCCTGTTCTTTCAGTTTGCGCTGAAGACTGCGTTGGCTGACATGAATGGAACTCGCGATCTCCTCCTCGGTAACCTGCCCGCTAGGCAAACGTTCGATCAGTTTTGCCCGCACCTGCATGGTAATGTCGTGACGATCGAGATGCGCCAGGTAGTCGGTAACGATTTGATCGTTGATTCTCACCAGTTCCGGGTTGGCGGTCGACAATGGCGCGGTGACGACTTCGGCGTCCAGCCAGAAGGCTGTTTCGGGTTGTGAAAAACTGACCGGGGCGTTAAAAAATTCATTAAAACAACGAGTGTTTCCTGGTTCTGGATGTTGATACGAAACCCGGATTGGTCGTAAATCTTCGCCGTAAGCAGCCCGGCACATGATCATCAGCATTGCCAGCGACGCATCTACGGTTACCGGTAAAGGATGCGGTTTCATTTTGCTGGGATCAAGAATCAGGCAATAATCATCTGCAGTTTTTTTAAATTGCAAGGCACCCTTCGCACCGGTGTTAACAACCCGTATATAACGTGAAGTGCGCTCGAATGCCTCTTCCAGGCTGTTACTCGCCAGCCATGAATATCCAAGCGCGTGCAATGATGTCGGATGCCAGAAGCTCGCTACCTTAATACCAAAACAGGGATCGTCGATTAAATCCCTGGCGAGTCCCCACAGCCGGGTCACCCCCTGGAAAGAAAAACGCGCAAGCGGATCCTTTAGCCTGGAATGATCGAGACCCGCCTTTGCGAACAGCTCGGCACTGTCATGTCCGTATGAGTCGATTCCCTTGGCAAGCAACAGAATTGCCGACGACAGGGCTGAAAAATGAGTGCTTTGATGCATTTTCCCCTCTTTTTAGCCGCCGGATAATAGTTTGGCGCCTGCGGATTACCCCTTTTGTTCAACCCAAACCATAGTAGCACAACAACGAATTTTAACTTGGAGGTATGCAACTATGGTTTTTTCAGATCCGGTAATCGGTACGTCACAATGTACCATCAACGAGTCAATACATTATGTTGGCATAGGACTACACAGCGGGCACAAGGTTTCTATGAACCTGCACCCTGCCCCACCCAACAGCGGTATCTGTTTCGTCCGTAATGACGTCGAACCGGATCAAGCTTTGATTAAAGCATCCTGGCGAAATGTTGTCGATACCACGCTCTGTACTGTACTCGGCAACGATCATGGTGTGACCATCAGCACGGTAGAACATTTGCTGGATGCCTTGCGGGGTTGCGGGGTTGATAACCTGTTGATCGAAACCAGTAGTGACGAGATTCCGATCCTGGATGGTAGTAGTGCACCGATAGTCAATCTGATCAAAAAAGCAGGTGTCATATCTCAACGTGTATCACGTTATGGTATCTGGATCGATAGTCCGATTGAAGTCAGACAGGGCGAGCGTTACTCGATCCTTAAACCATCGCCTGTGCCACGGATTACCGTGGAGATTGATTTTCCGAATGCTGCCATTGGATCCCAATCTGTGACGGTCGATCTGCTCGACGATGTGTTTGAGACCGAGATCGCATCGGCGCGTACCTTTGGTTTCGCCAACGAACTCGAGCAACTGCGTGAGCAGGGGCTTGCCCTGGGTGGATCGATGCGTAACGCGGTACTGTTGGATGACGATGGCGTTGTCAATCCCGAGGGTCTTCGCTTCGCAGATGAATTTGCGCGTCACAAGATTCTCGACTGTATCGGTGACCTGGCGCTTGCCGACGCACCTATCTTCGGCCATCTACATTCGCATAAACCTGGCCACCGTTTAAACAATGCCCTGTTGCGTGAGTTATTCGCGCATAAAGACGCCTGGACACGGCTGAGCTTTGATGAAATAAATCGTCGTATTGCCCGGAGCGAGAATTCGTTCGTAACCCAGGTAAAAAAGTGGGCCTGGGCTGGCCGCTAAGTTTAAACAGAAGCCCATCCGGTACCAGCAGCATTTTTTCACCCGGCGGGCAAACTGGCGAAATCCGACTCATGATTTTAACGCCGCCCGCGAGGGCGGTAGGACTAGAGGCAATAAAAATGGAGGGTTTAATAACATACCTGGTTTTTTTAGGCGTTGCTGCGGTTATATCGGCAGTTTTTTTTATCATTTACAGGTAATTCAATATGAATAGTAAAACTATCAATCCCCCAGCGGCAGCCGCGAGTAAAAATAATACCCGGGGGTTAGATGGCTGGTTTGATTTTGTATCGGTATCGGCAAACAGGTTGGGGAAGGTTATAAAGCACAACCGCTTCTATGTCGATCTGGGTAACTGGGTAGATACAAAACGGACTCTGGAATTTTTAGAGCATCTCGCAAGACGTTGCAAATTCCCCGTATATGCAACCCTGCAAGAGGTCAGCTTATCCGAGTATGCGCGGGGTATCCGGGTTGGCCTGGCCCATACCAGCAAAGAGGCGCTTAGCTTGTTTCCAGCCAGGTGGGCGGCGGCGGCGCTGGATAAACAGGTGCCAATGGGGGTAATGGACAATGACGAGATCACGGTAAACCGGGAAGTAAACTGGATGATCAAGGATATCAACCCGGGACTGGTAGGGGATTACGACCAGCAACCAGGGAAACGCTAATCTAATCTGCACTTCCAATCCGTTATTATTTCTGTTGACCCGTTTTCTGCGGTAGACTTCATCGTCTAACTGCCTGCCATGGAACGTTGAAATGATGAAACGATTGACCGGTATTTGCCTGGGCCTGGGCCTGGGCCTTGTATTACTGGCCTCTTGTGCCAGCACAAAAGTAGTCGAACACTGGGCCGATCCTGACTTCGATGCGAAGCTGAAAAATATAATGGTGCTGAGCCTGAATCAGTCCGACAAATCAAGACGCAAGTTCGAAGACGGTTTTTTGCATGCGCTGAAACAACGCACAATCCAGTCATCGGTCAGTTATATCCTGTTGCCGAGTAATGAAGACCTGGACAAGGAAAAGGTTAAGGCAGCGATCGCCGGAAGCGACATCGACGGTGTCCTGGTATTGCGTGCAGTGAAGATTACAAAGGAAGAACGCTACGTACAGGCCCAGGCGACCGGTACCCGGTACAATTCTTTTTACGCTTACGTGGGTGAATACAGGCCAACCTATAGCAGCTACACTACCGAGGATACCCTGGTACACCTGGAAACCAACCTCTACGCGGTGGACGGCGCGAAATTGATCTGGAGCGGAAAGACGGAAACATTTAACCCGTCAGACGTGGACGCCTACCTGATTGACCTGACAAAGACGGTACTCGATGCAATCGGTAAGACAGGATTTATCCTGTAACTTCCCATCAGTTATTAACGGCCCGGTTAAAACCTGAACGTAATACCTGCATTGACTTCGAATTGCCAGAGTAGCTGACTTTCGGTCACTACGACACAGCCACCGCCGCCGCAAAAAATACCCCCGCTGCTGTCTACGAAGGTTCCAAAACCACGACCCTCGAGCCGAAACCCGAAGCGTTTGTCGGATGCGGTTTCAATACCAACACCGAGTCCAAGGGAAAATTTTGTTTCGGGGCCGAGGCCATCTATCCCCGGACTGAAACGGGTAAGGCCGACCGATCCCAGGTAAAATGCGCCGGGATTGCTTTTCATACGATACTTACCCCCCAGGTGGTAATACTCGACATCGATGTCGAACAGAGCACCCGGAGTAATCGGCCCCGAGGCGAGCAGACTCGAAGGTTGCCGACTGTAATAAAATTCCAGGAGTTCACCGTCGGCCATTTGCCTGTCAAGAACAATGCCATAGGTCTGTTCTTCAGAGAGTTTCAGCTCCGAACCGGTGTTGATATCTTCAAACTCACCGCCGAATCGGTAACCGGTAAATGCTGTGATGCCAAACCCTTGTGCCGATGCTGGCTGCAGGCACGGCAACACCAGGGCTGTGAGCACAAGTGCTAAATATGGGATTTTCGGGTGGGTTAGAAACATGTCTTCAGGCATCCAGTGGCTTATTATTGTTGATAGTAACGATGCCATATAAGTTGAGCATTAACAAGATACCGGGGGCTTAACCCCTGACTTGATAAATAGTAATCAACTTCCTGCTGCTTCCGTCCTTCGAACGATTACAGGGCTCCCTGTGTCAGGGTGGTATCTATAATTATTTCAATTAATTCAAAGTTGGACTCAGCGCTGATGTCTTCAAAATAGACCGCACCTGGCCAGGGGAGCTCCCTCGATTCATAACCATTCTCTGCGATAGCTGTAGCAACCGTTTTAACCGCTTCTACATACTCGCTGGCCGTGGTTTTGATCTCCTGTTTCGCAATATCCAGATCAGCAATGCTGTTACGGTCGACCTGGGTAGCGCCTATGCCCATAAACAACGGAATATTATTCTTGATCGCCTGCTCGACATAAAAAGCAGTGGGTGTTCGATCATCGGCGAGACGAATCACGTAATCTGGGCAGACGCTGTTTTTCAATTCAAATAATTCCACCAGGCTAAGCTGCCCCGGGTTACTTTTCCTGGGGCTCCTGCGTCTCGCTGATGAAGAATTTCCCCTGCCAGCCTGGGTCACATAATCGCCACGGTAGTTGGCGTCATAGACGCGGTTCCCCCAGGGGTTTGCAGAGATCAGGCGCTGGGTCGACCTGATAGCCAAATTTTTACAGTTATTTGGACCGATAAAAAAAGGCGATCCGGAGGCATCGCTAAGCTCGACCCATCCATTCGGGTACTGACTGAAAAAATGCTCCATCCAGGGTTGCAGCACGGTATCTGCCAGGTGATCGAGAAATCTATTTACAAATTCGGGTTCATGGGTCAGCGCATTGATGATTGGTTCCTGTCCGAAGATATCAGCCGCCAGGCTATACGGTGCGGTCAAATGTAAAACAGGGTCTAGCCCGGTTAATCGCTGATAACAGGCCAGGACCTCATCGAGCAGTTTGGGGATGCCGGTGTTCATATCGGGTGTCGCAACGTCTTGCCAGTTGTCGGCATTGGCCAGGGGTGTCTCCGGATCCGTGCCGGGAGAATATTGATCCGAGTAAATCATGGTCTGGCCCAGGGCTTCCGCGGTAAACCCGTATACTGGCCAACTTATATACAGCTTGGGCAAACCCAGTAACCTTTGCGTCATAAACGATGTACGCACAAATCGCTCGGCGTCCTCCTTGTAGAATACCGCAGATGTCAGACCATACAGCCGGAACATGATCGTCAGCGTCATCAGGTCTACCGGACCCGAGATATGGACCGCATCCTGCGGGGCCGGCTTGCTGAATATTTCGTCGTACTGCCCCTCCATAGTGGCATCCATAATTTCCTTTAAACGCTCGCATGCCTGGGCATCGTTGGCTTGCCAGCCTGAAAGTAGATGGATACCCGAAGGGAATTTCAGTTCTTCTAATGGCATTACTGGTTGGTCTCAGGGTAGTTATTGACGGAGTTGCTCGACACGGTATTTCTGGCCTCCCGGGCTGGGTAACAGGGTATATCGGTACTTAAGGCAGGACCAGGCATCAGATTAAAGCGACGGTTAAAATAAAGCCGAGTTGACCCAGAAATGAGCCAGAATGCTACCGACGTAACCCAGCGCTATCACCGGCATCCATTTCAAGTGGCCAAAAAAGGTGTAATAGCCTCTGGCCGAACCCATCAATGCCACACCTGCAGCCGAACCGATGGATAACATGCTGCCACCCACACCTGCGGTCAACGTGACCAACAGCCACTGCCCCTCAGACATTTCCGGGTTCATGGTCAATACTGCAAACATGACCGGGATATTATCGACAATGGCGGAAAGCACACCGACAAATACGTTGGCGGTAGTCGCTCCCAGATCGATGTACATAAACTCTGATGCCAGGGAAAGATACCCGATTAGTCCCAGACCCCCGACGCATAGAATTACGCCGTAGAAGAAAAACAGCGTATCCCATTCTGCAAGTTTTACCTTGTTAAAAATATCAAAGTAATCGTCGGCGCAAGCATCGTCATGCGCAGAAATATCGGAACCTGGAATTTCCGTGGCCAGATTTGGGGGATTGCATCCATACTTTCTCTTTTTCAGGTAGTAGGCAAAAAACATCAGGTATCCCAGGCCGGTCATCATACCTGCAACGGGAGGCAGGTGGACAAAATTGTGAAAGCTGACCGCGGTTGCTATGGTCAATATAAACAAGATGATGATGCCGATTGCTCCATCTTTCATCTTGATATCACCGCCCTGGGCATCGGGTTGGTCGGTAGACACAAACCGCGACATGATGGTCGCGGGTATTAAATAATTTACCACGGCCGGAATAAACAGGGCAAAGAATGTCCAGAAATCAATGATACCCTTTTGCCAGACCATCAACGTGGTGATATCGCCAAACGGGCTAAACGCTCCGCCGGCATTGGCTGCCACCACGATATTGATACAGGCAAGCATGATAAATTTTTTATTGTCGCCGCCGACTGATATAACCACCGCACACATTAATAATGCCGTGGTAAGGTTATCGGCAATCGGAGACAGGAAGAATGAAATGATCCCGGTGATCCAGAACAGTTGACGCAGGTTGAGCCCCATGCGGATTAACCATGATTTAAGCGCGTCAAATACCAGGCGTTCTTCCATCGCGTTGATATAAGTCATCGCAACCAGCAGGAACAGAAATAACTCACCGTATTCCAGGATGTTATGGCGTATCGCTATCCCGGCGGTATGTTGGTCGCCATTCTGGGTATAAACAGCGGCAATAATCAACCAGATGATTCCAGCCGCCAAGATGACCGGTTTGGACTTGCGCAAATGAGTGAATTCCTCGGCCATGACCAGAACGTAAGCCAGGACAAAGATAGCAAGGGAGGCATAACCCACCCAATGCTGGGTCAGATCCAGGGTCTGGCCTGCGGTGCTGGCGGCATAGCTGTTAACCGGGCTGAACAAGACAGGGGCGAAGAGAATCAAGGCCCAAAATTTATTATTCCTGCGATTGAAATTGATGTTCATATTCACCCCCAAATTGAGTATGACTTGCTGCAAGAAATAAATATACTTTTTCAATCGGCGGGGATCCAGACAATTCCTGGTAACACTGGTTAAGTTTTTAAACCTAGCAAAGAATCTTTTCTCGCTTCGGATCGTAGATCGCCCCTTTCACTATCGATGCCGAACTCTGCTTACCAAAGGCTTCAACCATTAAATCACTGTGGTCGAGGACATCGACTGGCAGGTATCCGAGGACCAGGCTCTTGCCGGTCGAGTAACCGAAGTTGCCACTGGTTGTTTGCGCAACCACCCGGTCACCGCAAAAAATGGCCTCGCCACCGAATACCGTCAGGGGATCGTTCAGCGCAAGACATACAAGTTTTTGTTGAACCCCCTCCTGCCTGATCCTGGCGAGGGCCTCGGCACCGCTAAAGTCACCCTTGTCCCAGTCGATCAGGAATTGTAATCCAGCCTCGTAAGGGTTGTAGTCGGGAGTGATGTCGACACCCCAGGCCAGGTAGCGTTTCTCCAGTCGCAGGCTATCGACCGCCCGGTAACCAATATTAGTGATGCCAAATTCCTCGCCAGCCGCCTGTAGCTCCTCGTATACATACTGGAGGTATTCGGTAGGGATGTAGAGTTCCCATCCCAGTTCACCGATATAGGTAACCCGGTAGGCAAGCGCCGGTGCATAACCTATCCTGATATCCCTGGCAGCCATGAACGGGAATCCGTCGTGGCTGACATCATCGTCACAGACCTTCGCCAGCACCTGGCGCGCTAGCGGCCCGGCCAGGTTTATCACGCCATAGTTCGAGGTAATATCTCGTATCTCTACCTGGTTGAATTTGGGTGATTTCGATCGAATCGACTGTCCGCCCGATCGGGTCCATTGCTCGCCCAATCGGATCCATTGCTCGTCGCTGGCGCGTCGCGAATCGTTGTGTCGACCGGGATTGCCCTGCAGCTGGCTTTCGATCCAGTGCCGGTCGCGAATACCGAAAGCAGATCCGGTGATTAACCAGAAGCAATCTTCTGAACGTCGAATGATAGTCACATCGGCTTCGATCCCGCCACGTTCGTTGCACAACTGCGTATAGGTTGCGCCACCCGGCTGCTTATCTACATTCGCCACCGCCAGGTATTGCAGAAAACTGCAGGCCTGGGGTCCGCTGATTTCAAATTTTGTGAAGGATGACATATCGATCAGGACCACAGCCTCTCGGGCCGCTCGATGCTCGTGACCGATGGTTATATCCTGTTGTGGCCGGTCGAATCCAAGGATATCCTGCTGCGCAATATCACCCCGGGCGAACCAGTTGGCGCGCTCCCAGCCGAATTTTGAACCGAATACCGCACCCTGGTCTTTCAGAATTTGATAAAGAGGGCTGCGACGCACACCACGGGCTGATTCGAGTTCCTCGCCCGGCCAGTGGATCGCATAATACTTGCTATAACTCTCGACCGCCCGGTCATGCAAAAATCGCTGACCGGCGTGCAGGGGCCCGAAACGGCGAATGTCAAATGGCCACAGATCGAGTCCGGGATCGCCTTCGAGTATCCAGTTCGCTATTGC
>JACZQS010000299.1 GCA_022545625.1 Pseudomonadota bacterium | reverse complement strand
TCAGCGCCTGAGGGTTCACCTGCTTAAGGTCAAATATCAACTGCGCCAGATCTTCGATCGAGTAGATGTCGTGATGCGGTGGCGGCGAGATCAGTGTCACACCGGGACTGGAGTTTCTCAATTGGGCGATCAGTTTATTGACCTTGTTACCGGGCAATTGACCACCTTCGCCGGGTTTGGCGCCTTGTGCGACCTTGATTTGTAATACTTCGGCATTCACCAGGTAGTGCGGAGTGACGCCGAAGCGACCCGAGGCAACCTGCTTAATTTTAGAAACCCGGTCGGTACCGAAGCGTGCCGGATCTTCGCCGCCTTCACCCGAATTGGAGCGTCCGCCGAGCTGGTTCATCGCCTGTGCCAGGGTTTCATGCGCTTCAGGTGACAAAGCCCCGAGCGACATACCGGCTGAATCGAAGCGCTGCAGAATATTTTCGGCTGGTTCGACTGCTTCAACGTCGATGGCTTGCTGCGGTTTCAGCGCCAACAGATCACGCAACGCGGTAGCGGGGCGACCATTGACAATACTGGAATATTGTTTCCACTCTTGGTAATTGCCGCTTTCGACCGCTTTTTGCAGGCTGACCACCACATCCGGGTTGTAAGCATGATATTCGCCATCGTGAATGTACTTGAGTAATCCACCCTGATCGATGCCCTTGCGAGGATTCCAGGCTATCTTGCTGATTGCTTTTTGCTCGTTTTCGATGTCATCAAAATTAATCCCGTCGATGCGACTGATGCTACCGGCAAAACACTGGTCTACGACTTCGTGATGTAGTCCGACAATCTCGAAGAGCTGGGCACCGCGGTAGCTGGTAATTGTCGAGATCCCCATTTTCGAAATAATCTTGTAAAGTCCTTTATTGATGCCACGCCGGTAGTTGGATCCGGTGTCCGGGCATTGCAGATCGGGTAACTCTCCGCTTCGTGTCATGCCGACAATACTGGCATAAGCGAGATATGGATAGATCGCGGTGGCTCCATAACCGATTAACACTGCCATCTGGTGCGAATCCCTGGCGGTACCGGTTTCGACCACGATATTGGTGTCGCAACGCCCACCGGTGTAACACAGGCGGTGATGTACCGCACCGGTGGCCAGGGCTGCATGTACCGGAATCTGGTGTTGTGGAATATTCTTATCGCTCAATATCAAAATGACGATGCCACGGCGTGATGCTTTCTCGGCCTGGTCCGAGATATCGTCGATGGCCTGTTTCAGGCCGATTGTTTCAGGATCATAACCGAGCGATATGGTTTCGTTCGGATAACCCTGATCGTGCAGGGCAATCAGATCGACATATTTTTGTTCAGACAGGATCGGGGAACTGGTGATCATGCGGTCAGCGTGTTCGGCTTTTTCGTTGAACAGGTTATGCTCACGGCCAAAACAGGTTTCCAGCGACATGACGATTTTTTCCCGTAACGGGTCGATCGGAGGATTGGTTACCTGGGCGAATTGTTGCCTGAAACTGTCATACAGCGAACGTCGATGCATCGATAGGACCGGCAGTGGTGTATCGTCGCCCATAGACCCGGTTGCTTCCTGCGAGTCCTGTGCCAGCGGTTTTAGAATCTGGTCACGCTCCTCGAAACTGACCTGAAATTGCTTTTCCAGGCGAGTTAGTGTTTCCCGATTCATCGCCAGAGCGGAGAAGGGTGAGTTGACCGGGTTAGCGCTTAGACGTTTGAGTCTATCGCGAAGCCACATTTCGTAGGGATGGCGATCCTGTAGCATTTTATCGATATCGTCGGACAACAGTAAGCTGCTGGTTTCGGTATCAATCGCGATCATTTCTCCCGGTTTTAATCGACCCTTGGCGATCACATCCTCGGGCCTGTAATCCCACACGCCAATCTCGGAGCCGAGCGTAATATGGCGGTCGTTGGTCATTACCCAGCGTGCGGGCCGTAAGCCGTTGCGATCCATCACGCAGCAGGCATAGCGGCCCTCGGTAAGGACGATGCCCGCGGGGCCGTCCCAGGGTTCCATGTGCATCGAGTTGTATTCATAAAAAGCACTGAGTGCCGAATCCATATGTTCGACGTTTTGCCAGGCTGGTGGCACCAGTAACCGCATCGCTCGGAATATGTCCATGCCGCCGGTGAGCAGGAAATCGAGCATATTGTCCATCGAACTCGAATCCGACCCGGACATGTTTACCAGGGGTTTAATCGCCTCGACATCGGGTAATAGCTCGCTTTTAAATTTATAGGCGCGGGCGTTGGCCCAGTTTCGGTTTCCCTGGATTGTATTGATCTCGCCGTTATGTGCGAGATAACGAAATGGCTGGGCGAGGCGCCATTGTGGCCAGGTGTTAGTCGAAAAGCGTTGATGAAAAACACAGATTGCACTTTCCATCGCTTCGTCGTTCAGGTCCTGATAAAACACCGGCAGGTTATCCGGCATTATTAGTCCCTTGTAGGAAAGTACGCTCGATGACATGCTGGAAATATAGTAATAGTCGTCAATGCGCGTATTGTCGAGCGCCTCGTGCGCCTTACCGATTGCGCGCCTGGCCAGGTAAAGCGACCGATCAAATTCAGCCACGCTGAATCCGGCGGGCGCGTTAATATAGGCATGAAAAATCGCCGGCAACGATTTTAATGCTTCTTCGCCACAGGCGGTGGGGTCGGTTGGCACTTCACGCCAGCCTGCAAACTCGATGCCCTGCTCGGCAATTTTACCCTCAATGATTGCCTGCGATATTTCGGTTTCGCCGACATGCGGGGAAATAAAAACCAGCCCTACTGCATATAGCTCGGCACAGTTGATATTTTGTTCGGCCGCTTTAGCACGGAGGAACGCGTCGGGTTTCTTTAACAATAATCCACAACCGTCACCGGATTTTCCATCGGCGGCAACAGCGCCGCGATGAGTCAGGCGAGCCAGCGCGGTAATCGACGTTTTTATTAGCCAGTGACTTGGCTTGTCATCAATATTTGCGATTAAGCCAAAACCACAGCTATCCTTCTCGAAACTGGGGTGATACAGGCCTTTGAGTTTAGTGCTTGTGCTCATTATTAATACCGAAATTCAGAGACGATACGACCTTGTATGCTCGAATCTCACTGCTGCGGGGGTCGCCACCTGGTTAACCCTGTTCAGGGAGTCTGCCGGACTTAACGCGATCCTACTGCCAAAAAGGGCAAATATTATACCCTATCGAATCAATTCCAGTTAAATCAATTAGCGCGTCGATCGTAGCAGGGCAGCGACCGCTATCAAATTGCCGCGGCCGTGTTTTAACACTGGTTCAGTGTTTGGTTGAGTAAATCGGTTTCGTAATCAGCGGTAATAATGGCCTT
>JACZQS010000038.1 GCA_022545625.1 Pseudomonadota bacterium | reverse complement strand
AGCAGGATCTCGATATCGGTTCCATAATTGCGAGTGTAATCTTGCAAAACCTCTTCATCGAGCCATGAATACTGTCGCCTGCAACTATCCAGGAATGAGGCGAAATCTGCATTATCGATATCTCCTCCGGGCAGGCTGGCATTGGCGGTCCATCCCGGTGCATCGAAATCCATTGGTTTTTTCAGCATATCGACCACCTGTTCGGATAGTTTTCGACAGGTAGTAATCTTGCCGCCGAAGACAGACAGGATTGGCGGACCATTGTCGTCCAGTTGCAGTACATATTCGCGGGTTACCTTACTCGCATTTTTCGACTCATCGTCAAACAGAGGCCGGACCCCTGAATAGCTCGATACTACTTCTTCGGGCCGCACTGGCTTATCGAAATATTCACTGACTGCATCGCAAATATAGGTTATTTCAGCTTCGTCTATGGTTACCTTATCCGGGTCACCATCGATCTCGATATCGGTGGTGCCCAGTAAGGTAAAGTCCCGTTCATATGGAATCGCAAACATCACCCGCCCATCGGCGTGTTGAAAAATATAAGGGTAATCGTGATCGAATAACCTGGGCACCACGATATGACTACCCTTGACCAGCCGGACATCATTTTCGGTGTCGGTGGTTATATCGAGGTCAAGGGTATGCTTTACCCACGGGCCCGATGCATTAACAACTGCCCGTACTTTTAGTTGAATGACCTGGTCATCCCTGCAATCCATCAGGGTAGTCACCCAGTGGTCATTTTTGCGCTCGAGTGCTGTACATTTAGTACGTGTATAAATGCGTGCGCCATGCCGCTGCGCGTCACGGGCATTGAGTACTACCAAACGCGCGTCCTGCACCCAGCAATCGGAATACTCGAAACCACGCGTGTATTCTGGCTTAAGCGCTTTACCACTAGTGTGCTTACGCAGATCAATACTCCGCGAGCCGGGCAGTAATTTGCGCCCGCCTATGTGGTCGTAGAGAAACAGGCCGAGTCGAATTAACCAGTAAGGTCGCAGTGACCTGTGGTGGGGCAGTATAAAACGTAGCGGCCAGATAATGTGGGGTGCACTCCGTAACAGCACTTCGCGTTCCTGCAGCGAGTGACGAACCAGCAGAAAATCATAGTGCTCCAGGTAGCGAAGGCCGCCGTGAATCAACTTGGTGCTGGAAGAGGATGTATGCTGGGCGAGATCGTCTTTCTCACATAGCACTACATTCAAACCGCGACCGGCAGCATCCCGTGCAATACTGGCACCGTTGATCCCACCGCCGATGACCAGTATGTCCAGGTCTTCGAACTGGCTATTCCCCAAATTAATCATTAGTGGTAGGTGTAATTAGTTCATCAGTGGCTGGAGGTTGTCGCACACTCCTCCAGGTAAGTAACCAGGTGGTCACTCAGGTCGCGCGCGTCGTCTCCGGCTCCATGGATAAAGCTCGATTTTCGGCGACGCAGGAAAGTCAAACCCATCACGTACATTCCCGGTGAATCGACCACCCCACCATCGTGGCGAATTTGGCCTTTTCGATCCAGCACCGGCAGGTCGAGCCAGGAGTAGTCAGGACGAAAACCGGTTGCCCAGATGACGGTCCGAATTTTACCGTTGGCCAGGTCAATACTCAGTGGTGGGGCGTCATCTACCCGTGTCGCCGGGTAACGCTCAGGAGCCTCAACCCGGTCGTCCATCGCGTTATCCAGCGCCCATTCATCGATAGTATCGAGTAGCCGACCCATTTTGAGATCGGCCAGTGCGCAGACGTTTCTTAGCGACCCCGAAAATTGTGCCCTGTTCCCGCTGATACCAGCAAACCTGCCGATGAGTTTAACTCCCAGGTCGGTAACCGAGTTAAGATCCATCGTCAGCCGCCCGGGTGTACCGACCAGTTGCGGTGATGGAACATTTCGCGCCCTGACAATATCATCCACCTCGTCGTAGCGTTCGTCGAGCACCCCTGCGGCATCCATCCACCACTGAATATCGCGCCCACGATAGACGCGGGGCATACGTACATGCTCACCGATTGCCAGGGTCACAGGCCGACCCGAGCGATGGATTTCGTCGGCAAACTGCAGTCCGGTCGCCGATGCGCCGACAACCAGGACGCCACCTTCTTCGAGTTGATCCGGGCTACGGTACTGGTCTGGCGTGATTGTCGTGATCGACGATGGCAGAGCGCCGTTAAACAATGGAACATTGGGGATTTTAAAAGCACCACTTGCCAGTACCACCGCTTTAGATTGCCAGTTTCCCTGGTTGGTACTCAACTGGTACCGGTCGTTTTTATATGCCACCGAGGTAACGGTAGTATCGGTTTGCACCGGCGCGGAAAGAAATTTTGCGTATCCATCGATAAAGTCAATTATCTCCGGCAATTCCATATAACCGTCGGGGTCCTCACCGTCGTAACTGTAACCGGGCAACTTGCTCTGCCAGTTTGGTGTAAGCAGGCGCAACGATTCCCAGCGCTCTTTGCGCCACGAATTGGCTACCTCACCCTGCTCTAGCACGACATGATCGATCGAGCGTTCGGTGAGGCACCGGCTCATCGCCAGGCCGGAATGACCGGCCCCGATGATGACCGCAGTTATGCTGCGAACGGGCCTGTTCCCTGAATACAGTCGGCTATTTTATTTCGACTGTAATATTCGTCGGGTTGGCAACGATGTCGAACACAGCCGAACGCTTTTGCGATTGGGCGACAAGCGCTTCGATATCAGTCCGCGAGGCGTCGGCATCGATATCGTAGGTTACCTTGATCCCGTCGAAACCGTTACGAACATCGCTGTCGATACCGAGGATGCCCTGAATATCCATTCCGCCTTCCAGTGTCGCTGATACAGATCGCAGCTGGATCTCACGATGTTGGGCGATTGCGGCGATGCCAGCGGTCAGGCAACTGGCCAGGCCGACGAGTACATACTCGATTGGCGCGGCCCCATTATCCTCGGAGGCAAATACTTCAGGGTGATCGGCGTCGAAAGTAAACTCGGTTCTGTGATTTTGCTCTTCGCCAAGTCCAAAGAAACTTTTCACTACCGAGTTACTGTGGGTACCATTCACCCATTTGCAATTGGCTCGCCAGATAAATTTGGCAGCCTCGGGTGCCTCGGTAAGTGCCGCCTTAGCCTCGAGTAAAGCCTCTACGTTAACACCATTATTCACACTTGCTTCGGTTGTAGTTGTCATTTATTTCCCCTGTATTTTAATTGGTTGATTATACTGTTGCGGTGGTAAGCATGTGATTCAGACTAGTAATGGACACCCCACATACTAGTCGCTGACATCACTTTTAATTATTACTATAGCGACTGGTTTCCTCACCATAAACCAGGCATGTAAGTAGGGGCATCTTTGGAATACACTATATTCTACAATGCCTGAAATGTCGATTCAGGGGGCTTAATTCAATCGACATCGAGCCTCAGCTTGCATTTAATTTTGAGAGCACTACCCAGGCATTAAAAAGGGAGTATATTCCTTCGAATATGGCAACTGCTAAACGAATACCAGGCGATTGATATGAACAAACTGCCACCGCTACTGGGCCGAATCCTTTGCTGGTTTGGTTTTCACGATTTTCGCGTGATTAGCAAAACATTTGGATTTGGTTCTGGAGGTGTCGAAAAGGTTGAATGTCGGCGGTGCGGCGTCGTTGTAACCCGCGGATAAATAGTCGCGCACACTTCGATATTGTCGAAATCGAGAGTGGCAGAAATAGGATTAGCCATAGGTGTTCTGGTTACTTAATTAAAAGTTTTTGCGGCACTGTGGCCAGGCTTTCATAACCGTTTTCGGTAATAACAATAGATTCAGTAATTTCGAGACCGCCATCGTCCAACCATAACGCAGGCATGAAATGGAGGGTCATGTTTTTCTCTATTATGGTCTTATCACCGCGTCGAAGACTGATAGTGCGTTCACCCCAGTCGGGTGGGTAGGACAGTCCTATCGAGTAACCGGTGCGATTGTCTTTTTTGAACCCGTGGGTTTCCAGGGTATCGAAAAATGCGATGGCTACCTCTTCGCACCGTTTACCGGGCTTCGCGTTTTCAAGACCGGCATGCATCGCATCGAGCACCGCCTTCTCGGCGTCGAGATATTTCTTTGGGGGCGTCCCGAGTGAAATAGTGCGAGATAGCGGGCAGTGGTAGCGCTTGTGACAACCGGCAATTTCGAAAAATGTAATATCGCCGACTTTCAGCTTGGAATTGTCCCAGGTCAGGTGGGCGGCAGTAGCATCCATGCCGGTTGGCAGTAAAGGCATGATGGCCGGATAGTCGCCCCAATGTTCGTCCTTGCCCTTGATGCCGGTGTGAAATATCTCGGCCGCCAGTTCATTTTTCACGAGCCCGGGTTCGATAATATCGTAAATATGCCTGTGCATATTCTCGACGATACGAGCGGCGCTGCGCATGTAAATCAGTTCCTGTTCGGATTTGATGATTCGTTGCCAGTTAACCAGCGCAGTGGCGTCTATCAGGGTAGCCCTGGGCAGGTGTGTTTGTAGCGACAGGTAGGCGGCAGCGGAGAAATAGTAATTCTCCAGTTCGACCCCAATCGAACCCCGATCCAGTTTCATTTCGGTCAACACTCCGGACAGATGGTCCATCGGATGACACTCGGTGGATTGCACGTAATGATCGGGATATTCGAGAATACTCTCTTCAGCAATATAAGTAGTACGTAGCGCTCCCGGGGCATCCATACCGCGGCCCCACCAGATGGGCTCGTGGTCGTGCTGCACAATCACACATTGATGTGTATAAAATGACCATCCGTCGTATCCGCTCAACCAGGCCATATTAGATGGGTCTACCACGATCAGGCAGTCAATATTTTTATCCGACATCGCCTGCCGCGTTTTAAACAAGCGGTGCTTGTATTCATCCAGGCTGAAGTTTAATTTTGCATTGTATGGCATAGTGTCAGTTCGTAATGCTAGTGCCTGCCTGGTAAAGACATCGCAAAAAATAATCTGTACTTAATTCGCCAGCGCTCGAAAATCGCATTGTAAATAGGAGTACCAGCCGTTGTCCAAGCATAAAAATTCTTTGAGTCAACCCATCGGATTTTCATTGGAATCCTGGCAGCCCTGCCAGCACCCGAAAGGGATGGGGATGAAGGGTCGTCTCTGTAGACTTGAGCCGCTGGGTCGCCATGGGCATTCCGAAGATCTGTTTAAAGCCTATGCGCTTGACACTGAAAATCGAAACTGGACTTACTTGCCCTATGGCCCGTTTCCGACTCTAACCGAATTTCAGTCCTGGATTGGCGATCACTGCCTGGGTAGTGATCCCTGTTTTTATGCGGTTATCGATCAGCAGACAGGTAAAGCGGTCGGCCTGGCCAGTTACCTTCGCATTAAACCCGCAACCGGGGTGATCGAAGTCGGTCATATTCATTTTTCACCGCTGATACAGGGCAGCGCAATCTCTACCGAAGCGATGTATTTAATGATGAAGCTGGTATTCGATGACCTGGGTTATCGACGCTACGAATGGAAGTGCGACGCGCTAAATACCCCCTCCCGCACCGCCGCAAAACGATTAGGATTTGAATTCGAAGGAATTTTTCGGCAGGCCACTATTTACAAGCGCCGTAATCGAGATACGGCCTGGTATTCCGTTCTGGACCGAGACTGGCCGGTGATTAAACAGACCTTTGAAACCTGGCTGAGCCACGATAACTTCGACGCCGAGGGTAAGCAAAACAGCAGTCTTTCCGAAATGATGCGGATAGCTCTTGATAGATGATAATCTAGTTAATTTCCGCGCTGGTAGCTAGATTCTGGCTTGCTTCGGTCTGAAAAATTGACTCTATATCGAGCTTTTCACGAACACTGCGTCGTACTTCTATCCATCGAAAGCGCACCGAGTTGCGTACGATTTCTTCGTCTCTTGTTTTCAATTCGTCGGCGATCGGCGACCAGTAGTAGAGCGCCTCAGGGCTCTGGCTGAAAATCGAGTCATAATCGTATTCCAGTGTCCAGTCGCAGGTAGTTACTCTTTGGCGCGCGTTTTCTTCCGTGGTTCGCATGGTTTCGATTGCTTCCGGCGATATTTTAGTTTCCAGCAATATCCGATCAAGTATAGTAGGCATCAAGAGATCGATTTCTGCGGGTTTTACCCGGCCAGACTGGTGCATTAGCAAGCCTGTAAATATACACAGGTCGGATACGCAGGCCAGCCAGATATTCCATTTAGCGATATTGATCGAGGTCAGGATGTCGGGATTTTTGAAAAGCTCGGGGAAACGGGTGCCGGCGCGCGTCTTCAAATACCCGTATAACGAAGTCTGGGTGACATGGCTCGCTCGACTGTTGATGAACTGCGCCAAAGCCTCTGGGCTATTGATAAGCGCATTACTCTTTTGATTACCGAACCCCATATATCGGCCCAGCGTGCGCCATGATTTCGCGGACACTAGTGGGGATAGTCTTAATTTAATCGTTTTCAGGGTTTTCACAGGGCGGTTTCGAATTTTTGTTACAAATAGTAACAGTTAAAAGTGGGCAGAGGCCGAAATTTGTGGATAAGTGACCCACCTGGGCATATTAGCAGAGTTTTAGTCTGTAATAATGCAAATACATGTGAGATATTACGCCTGCGAAAATAAATAGGCTTATAAATATTCGCATAACAAAAAATGTTTATGTTTCTTTATATCAAAATATAGGGGGGATGTATGAGTACAGATACTTCCAACAGAGTAGAACATTGGCAAAGAACCAAAAGGCTAATGTTTATCACTCTGACGATCTGGTTTTTTTTCTCTTTTGTAGTTCACTGGTTTGCTAATTCTCTCAACGCGTTTACTTTTCTCGACTTCCCCTTTGGCTTCTATATGGCAGCGCAGGGTTCTGAGATCGCGTTTGTAATCACGTTGTTCTGGTTCGTCAAGGCCCAGCACACCATCGACCGCGAATGCGGTTTTGCAGAGGAGGACTAGGCCATGGCTATAATTAAAGGCGATTTTATCGATAACTTACCCAAGGTATACGGCATGTATACCGGGGGATTCATCGGGTTCGTACTGTTGATGGCCATCTTCGAACAGATGGGCATGGGTTCGGATACCATCGGGATACTGTTTGTAGCATTTACGATTGCTATCTACGCGGGTATCGGCTGGATGTCCAGAACCATGGCAGTCGATGCCTATTATGTGGCGGGACGCCAGGTGCCGGCGGTATTCAATGGCATGGCAACCGCGGCGGACTGGATGTCAGGTGCATCATTTGTGGCAATGGCTGGTGGTATCTACTTCGGTGGTCATGGCTACCTGGCATTTGTCGTCGGCTGGACCGGGGGATATATCCTGGTCGCATCGCTGATGGCGCCCTACCTGCGAAAATTTGGTTGCTACACGGTCCCCGACTTCATCGGTACCCGCTATGGCGGTAACCTGCCGCGCTTCTTCGGTGTCGTAATACTGGCGGTCGCGTCGTTTACTTACGTGACAGCACAGATCAACGCCACTGGAACGATAGCATCGCGTGCGTTGCAGATTCCGTTTGAGGTAGGCGTCTGGTTCGGCC
This sequence comes from Pseudomonadota bacterium, assembly GCA_022545625.1. Lineage (GTDB taxonomy): Bacteria > Pseudomonadota > Gammaproteobacteria. Next base: position 4,210 of record JACZQS010000038.1, on the reverse strand, counting down.
TTTCGGGTATATTGCTTTGCTCGATGCTCGGTGGTATGCGTGCGGTAACCTGGACCCAGGTGGCCCAGTACATCGTACTGATCATCGCTTATCTGGTGCCGGTATTCTGGATGTCAAACAAGCAGGGCTTCGGTCTAATGCCTCAGTTCGTTTATGGTGACGCGGTACAACGTATCACTGAACTGGAGGCGATGTATAACATGGGTTCGCTAGAAGCGGTGTCGGGTGCCAAGGCGGGTCTAAAGGCCTTGACTGTGCCTTATGCCGCTGCGGGTAATAGCTGGGCATTCGTCACACTGGTGTTTTGTATGATGACGGGTACTGCATCATTACCACATATCCTGATGCGCTATTTCACTACACCATCTGTAAAAGCGGCCCGCCAATCTGTAGCCTGGTCACTGATGTTCATCTTCCTGTTGTACTTCACCGCACCGGCACTGGCTACTTTCACCAAGTTGTCGATACTCGATCCGAATCTCGCGACCGGTATCATCGGCAAGTCAATTGCCGATGTTCAGGCGCTCGACTGGATACAGAAGTGGAGTAATGTGGGCTTCCTGCAAATCATCGATGCCAACAAAGACGGCATATTACAACTCAATGAGTTCTTTATGCGTGGCGATATCGTAGTACTGGCGACTCCTGAAATTGCAGGTCTGCCTTACGTTATCTCTGGCCTGGTTGCAGCCGGTGGTATGGCCGCAGCGATGTCGACAGCCGATGGCCTGTTGCTTGCAATCGCCAACGCCCTGTCTCACGATCTGTACTACAAGATCATCGATCCAAGCGCGGACACCAAGCACCGTTTGATAGTCGCACGTGTTCTGCTACTTGTTATCGGTGCAGCCGCCGCCTTTGTCGCGAGCTTTCAGCTGACCAGTATACTCGGTGCAGTGGCCTGGGCATTTGACTTTGCAGCTTCCGGTCTGTTCTTCCCGATCGTACTGGGTATCTGGTGGAAACGTGCCAATCGTCAAGGCGCTATCGCTGGTATGGTATTGGGCTTCCTGACAGGAACCTGGTATTTATACATGATACGTTGGGGTGGTATGGATCTCTGGTTTGGAATCGACCACCTGCGCTTTGCTATCATCGGTATGCCTGTAAGTCTGGCAGCTATGGTAATTGTCTCGTTGATGACTCCTGAACCCGACGCTGAAACTCAGGCGATGGTGGACGAAATTCGTATACCGACTGGCGAGACAGTACTGGATTCATCTCACTAATAATAAAGCAGTTGTAAGTTTTGGAGCCGGGGCCTTGTGCCCCGGTTTTTTTGTGGCTACTGTGCTTGTTACGCCACAAACGAGGTGGTGTTATAGTAATTACGCAAGTGGTGCCCCACTATTTCAGGGTTGATAAACTAGTTATCGCTGAGGAATTTTCATAATGGTAGGAGGTTTTCCAATCTGGGTGGTCGCCATCGACTATCTGCTAGGCGTGGTGATGTGGACCCTGATCGGTCGATTTGCGATGGGCATATTCCTGTCCGAGGACAGCTCGTTTTTCTTTATGCGATTTTTTGTCAAATCGACCAATCCGGTTATCAAGGTCTTTGCAATATTAACGCCGAGCTTTCTGGTTCAACCTCTAATTCCGATCTACGTAGCCTGGTTTTTCTTTATGGTGCGCTTCTACCTAATGCCCTGGTTACTCGGATATACGGTGATGGGCATGCTATCTTTTCCACTGGAAACCGAGTTTGCCCACAGTGTTTCGAAAATGGTCGGTTTCTTTGCCAATTAGAGCCCGTATCCTATTGTTAAATCAACGCTATTCCGTATAATCGCGAGCCTTATTTACAGTCGCGTAGCTCAGTTGGTTAGAGCACCACCTTGACATGGTGGGGGTCCCCAGTTCGAATCTGGGCGTGACTACCAGAATTTAATGCCGGGCAGAAGTTCACTGATTACCTAATTTTGGTGTCGGGTAATGAGTGATTTTTTCGTGATAACAAGGCGGCAGCGCGCGCAAAACCGGAATGTATGTTAGATACATGAGGATTCGAGCACGGTGCCAACAAAGTTAGCGCGGAAAAAGCGCCATTATACGGCACCAAAATCATGTGGCCCCTGGTATCGGTCACCACTGAACAGGAAGCAATATGCCTAAAGTCACTTTACCCGACGGTAGTTCACGTCAGTTCGATCATCCCGTTTCCGTTTTCGATGTCGCTAAGGATATCGGCCCAGGCCTGGCAAAGGCCGCTATCGCCGGAAGGGTAAACGGCCAGTTGGTTGATATTTCGTATCAGATTGACGGCGACGTGGACCTGGGCATTGTCACCCCGGCGTCTGATGAAGGTCTGGAGGTAATCCGGCATTCTACTGCCCACCTGTTAGCGCAGGCGGTTAAGCAGCTATTCCCGACCGCCCAGGTAACGATTGGACCCGTGATCGAAGATGGCTTTTTCTACGATTTTGCCTACGAGCGGACTTTTACACCCGAAGATATGGAAGCGATCGAAAAACGCATGAATGAACTGGCGAAGGAGGATATTCCGGTAGTCAGGAGCGAGAAATCGCGCGATGAAGCTATTGGGTTCTTTAAAGATATGGGAGAAGACTACAAGGCCGAAATAATTGGCGATATTCCATCACAGGAGATATTGTCATTTTATCAGCAAGGCGATTTTATCGATCTTTGCCGTGGTCCCCACGTACCCGAGACTGGACGCCTGAAGGCATTTAAGTTGACCAAACTGGCGGGTGCCTATTGGCGTGGTGATTCAAATAACGAGATGTTGCAACGCATATACGGCACCTCATGGGCGAATAAAAAAGATCTCAAACAGTACCTGCACCGTATTGAGGAAGCGGAAAAACGCGATCATCGAAAACTGGGCAAAGCGCTGGATCTGTTTCATATCCAGGAAGAAGCCCCGGGGATGATATTTTGGCACGACCGTGGCTGGCAACTTAATTTAACCATCCAGGATTATATGCGCGGACAACTGAGAGACCATGGCTATCGTGAAATTAACACGCCGCAGATAGTCGATCGCAGCCTCTGGGAAAAATCGGGTCATTGGGATAAATTTCAGGATATGATGTTTACCACCGGCTCAGAAAATCGTGAATTCGCGGTAAAGCCGATGAATTGTCCCTGTCATATACTGGTCTACAACCAGGGTTTAAAAAGTTATCGGGACCTGCCGCTACGGCTCGCAGAGTTTGGTTCCTGCCACCGTAACGAACCATCGGGCACCTTGCATGGATTGATGCGAGTCCGAAACTTCGTGCAGGATGATGCACATATTTTCTGTACCGAAGACCAGATTCAGGCCGAGGTTTCCTCATTCATCGATCTGGTGTTTAAAGTCTACAAAGATTTCGGGTTCGAGGATGTGATCGTAACGCTTTCTACCCGCCCTGAGCAACGCGTCGGTGAAGATGCATTGTGGGACAAAGCAGAGGATGCCCTCAAACTGTCGCTCGATAACAAGCAGCTCGACTGGATATTACAACCTGGCGATGGTGCATTTTACGGGCCGAAGATAGACTTTTCATTGAAAGATTGCCTCGGTCGAGTTTGGCAATGTGGCACCATGCAGGTCGACTTTTCGATGCCGGGTCGGTTGGGTGCACAGTATATCGCTGAAGATGGCAGCAAGCAGGTTCCGGTCATGTTACACCGTGCTATTCTAGGGTCGATTGAACGCTTCATAGGAATTTTAACCGAACAATATGAGGGCAAGTTTCCGGTTTGGTTGGCTCCAGTTCAGGCGGTAATTTTAAATATCACCGACAAACAGGCCAACTATGCCGAAAAAATAGAGAAAATGCTTAAAAATCAGCAAATCAGGGTGATTTCTGACTTGAGAAACGAAAAGATCGGCTATAAAATTCGCGAGCACACATTGAAGCGTATTCCCTACATGATCGTGGTCGGTGATCGCGAGATGGAAGGGAGTACAATCACCGTGCGTGACCTGGGAGGTAAAGACCTGGGTGTTATGCAGATCGATGATTTTATCAGTCTTGTAAATGAACAATCCGGTCAATAGATCGGATTAATTTTTGGTTTAGGATATTCGGGAGACTATCTAATCGCAGATAACAAACAGAGCCGTCTGAATGATGATATTACGGCGCCTGAAGTCAGGCTTATTGCCGAAGACGGTGAGCAAAAAGGCATCATATCACTGGAAGAAGCAAAAAATTTCGCTGAAGCAGCCAAACTAGACCTGGTTGAACTGGTACCCGAT
>JACZQS010000037.1 GCA_022545625.1 Pseudomonadota bacterium | reverse complement strand
GCCGTACATTAAGGCGATTCCGATGGCCAGTGTTGAAAATGCCAGTCTTTACGCACGGCAGTTTCCACAGGCCCGGGGTTTTCTGCTGGATAGTAATGCCGCTGGACGCCAGGGTGGTTCGGGTGATACATTTGACTGGTCGAAAATCCCTCCAACTTTTGACTTTCCGCTGGTGCTGGCCGGTGGGCTTAATCCATCGAATGTGGCGGCTGCGATCACTCAGGTGAAGCCCTGGGGAGTCGATGTGAGCAGTGGCGTGGAGCAATCTAAAGGTATCAAGGATTCCGATTTGATCGATCAATTTTTTAATGAGGTTAGACGTGTCGACGTTAGTCAAAGAATCGATAGATGACTACAACCAATACCCTGACAGTAAAGGTCATTTTGGCCAGTACGGGGGAATATTTGTAGCCGAGACATTGATGGGACCCCTTCGTGAATTACGCGAAGCCTATGAAAAATATAGAAAAGATCCTGATTTCTGGGCCGAATATGATTTCGACCTGAAGCACTTCGTTGGCCGCCCCAGCCCATTATTTTTCGCTACCCGATTAACTCAGAAAATTGGTGGTGCACAGATTTGGCTGAAGCGGGAAGATTTGAATCATACCGGCGCACACAAGATTAATAACGCCATTGGCCAGGCCTTGCTGGCAAAACGTATGGGTAAGACACGCATTATTGCAGAAACTGGAGCCGGGATGCATGGTGTTGCATCGGCGACGGTTGCGGCTCGTCTCGGTCTCGAATGTATTGTCTACATGGGTGCTGAAGATATTAAAAGACAGGAAGCAAATGTCTATCGAATGCGCTTACTGGGGGCGGAAGTTGTCGCGGTACATTCAGGATCGAAAACCCTGAAAGATGCGCTTAATGAAGCGATGCGCGATTGGGTAACCAATATCGACAATACCTATTACATCATAGGAACAGTCGCTGGTCCGCACCCCTATCCGGCAATGGTACGCGACTTCCAGACCATCATCGGTCGGGAGTGTCGTGCGCAGATACTCGAACAGGCTGGCAGGTTGCCCGACGTCCTGGTCGCCTGCGTAGGTGGCGGTTCCAATGCAATTGGGTTATTTCACGATTTTCTCAATGACCCGCAAACCGCGATGTACGGCGTCGAAGGAGCAGGAGACGGTATCGAAACCGGTCGACATGCGGCACCATTGGCAGCTGGTTCTCCAGGCGTATTGCATGGCAATCGAACCTACCTGATGTCGGATAAGGCGGGCCAGATCATCGAGCCCTTCTGTATCTCTGCCGGGCTCGACTATCCCGGTGTCGGACCGGAACACGCCTGGTTGAAAGAAACAGGAAGAGTCCAGTACAAGACCATAACCGATACCGAGGCCGTGGCTGCATTCCACGACCTAACCCGTATCGAGGGCATAATTCCCGCGCTCGAGTCGGCCCATGCGGTTGCTTATGCACAGAAGCTGGCTCGCGACATGGATGAGAACAAGATTATCGTGGTAAACCTGTCGGGTCGAGGAGACAAGGACATGCATACCGTTGCTGCACGGGAGGGGATGGAGATATGAGTCTTCTGCGTAGTTGTTTTGAGCGGCTCGCGACAGAAGATAAAAAAGCGCTAATCCCGTTTGTAACAGCTGGAGACCCACAACCCGATTTTACCGTTGAGCTGATGCATGAAATGGTTGAGGCCGGGGCTAATATCATTGAGCTTGGAGTCCCATTTTCAGACCCGATGGCCGATGGCCCGGTAATCCAGGCGGCCGACGAGCGGGCGCTCAGCCATGACGTCAGCCTTGAAGATGTATTGTCGATGGTGGCCCTGTTTCGTCAACAAGATACTCAGACACCCGTGGTATTGATGGGGTATTTAAATCCGATCGAAATGATGGGATATGCGCGTTTCACCCAACGCGCGGCCGAGGTTGGCGTCGATGGCGTGCTGGTACTCGATATGCCTCCCGAGGAGGCCGGCGAACTGGCACCGATGCTGGAGGCCAGTCAAATCGACCTGATTTATTTGATCGCTCCGACCACGGACAGGGAACGCATCAGGCTAATCAGCAAAAACGCTTCGGGCTTTTTGTACTACGTATCTCTCAAGGGTGTGACAGGCGCGAATACCCTGGACCTAGATGCGGTGGCGCAGAAGCTGGTAGAAATCAGGGCTATATCCGATCTACCGGTGGGTGTCGGATTTGGTATAAAAGATGGTGTGTCCGCACAGGCGGTCGCCAGGATCGCTGATGCCGTGGTGGTCGGCTCCGCGCTGGTGAATCAAATTGCAATGTCGGAACATGACCACCAGCAAATCAAGTCCAGCATTAAAGCAATATTGAGTGAGATGCGATCAATGATGGACATGAGTAGCGAGCATGCGGCATGAACTGGTTTGAAAAACTCTTACCCTCCAAAATTCGCACTTCGGGTATCAGCGACAAAAAAAATGTGCCTGAGGGCTTATGGGCTAAATGCAGCGCCTGCGACGCGATTATATACCGCGCTGAACTGGAGCGAAATCAGGAAGTCTGTACCAAGTGCGACTTTCACATGCGCATGCCGGCCAGGCGTAGACTGGCGCAATTTTTTGACGAAGAAGACCAAATCGAAATTGCCGAAAATATTGAATCCGAAGACATACTTAAATTCCGGGATGATAAAAAATATCGTGACCGATTGAACCAGGCTCAAAAACAAACCGGTGAGAAAGATGCCCTGATTGTGATACAGGGTAAAGTAAAGGGGGTTGCCATGGTAGTCGCAGCCTTCGAATTTAAATTCATGGGTGGCTCTATGGGGTCGGTAGTTGGTGAGAAGTTTGTGCGCGCGGTAGAGGCCAGCATGGAAAATAATATTCCACTGATATGTTTTACCGCTAGCGGTGGCGCGCGTATGCAGGAAGCCTTATTTTCCTTACTACAAATGGCTAAAACCAGTGCAGCATTGACGCGTCTGTCGAAGCGAGGGATTCCCTATATATGTGTATTAACCGATCCGACTATGGGCGGTGTTTCGGCCAGTTTGGCAATGTTGGGCGATGTCCATCTCGCCGAGCCCAAAGCACTGATTGGATTTGCCGGGCCTCGTGTGATTGAGCAAACGGTACGCGAAACCTTACCAGAAGGATTTCAGCGTAGCGAATTCCTACTCGAGCATGGTGCGATAGACATGATTGTCGACCGGCGCCAACTGCGAGATAAAATCAGTTCGCTGTGTACCATGATGATGGGACAGGCAGCTCCCTAAGCAGTTGAAAACGCCTCATGCGGCACATAACTGCGTTATATATTGGCTCAAAATGCTCATTTACCCTGTGTAAACTGCGCTTTTTCGCCAATATATGCCTTGTTCTGCACTCGCCTGAGTCATTTTCAAGGTCTGCTAATTATTAAATTGGAAATATCCAATTGAATAATTTTCCCCTCCTGTTATTCAGAGAGTAGGTCTGGATCGTATTTATGGACGATCTATAAATGCGTTTTCAAACCCTCGATGAGTGGCTGGGCTGGCAGCTGCAGTTACATCCAAAATCGATAGACCTGGGCCTGGAACGGGTCGCGGCGGTAGCAGGCCGCCTTCAAATTGGTAAAATCGCCGGCGAGGTGATTACCGTAGCAGGGACAAACGGCAAGGGGTCGACCGTTGCCTGTTACGAAAACTGGTTATATCGAGCCGGGTTTTCGGTCGCGAGCTACACCTCGCCACATTTGCTACGCTACAACGAACGCATCAAGCTGGATATGCAGATGGTTGCTGACGCGCCGCTGTGCGAGGCTTTTGAAGTGGTAGATCAAGCCAGGCAAGATACCTCGTTGACTTATTTTGAGTTTGGCACTCTCGCCGCACTCTGGCTGATTCAGAATCACCAGCCCGATTATGCCATTCTTGAAGTCGGTCTCGGCGGTCGCCTAGACGCGGTCAATATAATCGACGCGGATCTGGTGCACCTGACCAGTATCGGCATCGATCACCAGGGATGGTTGGGCGATAGCCGAGAAAAAATCGGATTTGAGAAAGCCGGGGTGTTAAGGGCAGGTGTACCAGTAGTGTGCAATGATAGCCAGCCACCGCGGTCAGTTCTGGATGAAATCGAACGCCTGGGCTGCCAGTGTTTACAATACCAACGAGATTTTAATATCGTCGAATGCGACGAGGAGGGAAAACTCGACTGGCTCGGTTCTGAATTAAATTTCAGGCTGACACCGCCTTTAGCTGGAATTCATCAGCGACAGAATCTGGCCGGAGTCGTCGCCGGGCTCGGTTTATTATTGCCGCTGGACCGATACGAGCCATCGGCGGTTGCGCAAAATTTTGATGGAACCGAGCTGGCGGGCAGATTTCAGCGATTGGCGACCAGACTTGAGGCCGAGGTCTATATCGATGTAGGCCACAATCACGATGCAGCAAAAGCGCTGGCCGCAAGCTTGTCGGTGATAAAACAACCCTCGTCTCGAATCGTGGTTTTACTGGGCATGCTGGAAGACAAGGAAACAGCCAAATTTGTCGCCGAGTTTGAGGGCATTGCCGATGGCTGGTGGTTGTTATCGCTAAACTGTGAGCGGGGCCTCAGCGCTGACGCGATAGAGAGGCGTCTTGACTCGACGGTAAAGGTAGAATATAAGTTTTCGAATGCCGAGGCGATGATCAATCACGCGCTGTCATCTTTAACTAATCAGGATATAATACTGGTCACTGGATCATTTGTAACAGTCGAATTATTCCTTCAGGCCCTGTAGAACTTACCATCAAACTAACGCAATCAGGATAACGTGGATCAAAATACTAAACAGCGCCTGGTAGGGATCACTGTAGTTTTTGGTTTTGCAGTAATATTTCTACCGATGATACTCGATGGTTCGGGTGTTCGGAAAAATACCCTGAAAGTGGTCATACCACCACAGTCCGTGGTGAAATTTAACCCCAAATTCGAACAAAAAATTATTGAGTTACACGCCAAAGTTGAAAAATTGCCGGATCTGGAGCCACAGTTTATCGACGAAAATTCGAGTGCCCGTGGAAATAAAGTAGAGCGAAAAGCCGTAGAGACCAGTCAAAAAGACCCGGGTGCAGAGAAAATCCAGCCCTCCAGCAATCAAAAAACGCAACCCGAAGTCGAAGTCGCACTAGTCGGTGGCGATACCTGGGTGTTACAGGTCGGCAGCTTTAAAGACCAGAAAAAGGCACTGTCCCAGCGTGATAAGTTACGCAAATCTAATATTGCCGCGGTATTTGTCGAGAAGTTTAAAATCGACAAAGAGCCAGTTTACCGCGTGCGCTTAGGTCCATTTTTGAATCGAGACCAGTCCAAGATCGCGCTCAACAAGATAAAGGCGAAGCACGACATCGATGGGCTGATCATGAAATATCACAAATAGATGCCGGGTAATTTAATTCTTAGACCGGCAGGCCAACTGGTTGCCGGATAGCAACTGTTCACTTTTGGCGGCGATTAACGCGGTAAATATCAGAGGCTATTAAAATCATTGAAACATATTTTTGGGCTCGAGTACCCCGGAGACCATAATGGGTTGGGTTGACCTGATAATTATCGCGATAATTCTAATTTCGGCGTTGATCAGCCTGGTCCGGGGTTTTGTCAAGGAATCAATTTCGCTGGCGAGCTGGATCGTCGCCGGTTTTATTGCGCTGCGTTATTTCACACCACTGGCCGAGCTGCTTGAACCTTATATTGATTCGGCTACTATTCGTGCTGGAACCAGTTTTTCAATACTGTTTGTGAGCAGCCTGGTTGTTGGTGCGATAGTCAACTTTATGGCTAGCCAGGCGGTGGCGAAAACCGGTCTCACCGGGACCGATAAGAGCCTTGGTGTGGTGTTTGGTGCAGCTCGCGGCGTACTTATCGTTACCATGCTGGTACTGCTCGCCGGACTGACACCGATGCCATCCGAACCCTGGTGGGATGATTCCGCGATGATCGAGTACTTTTCGGATATGGCTAGCTGGATTAAAAACATACTGCCACAGGATGTGGCGAGCCGCTTTAGTTTATAACCTGGTGTCGTGTAACCGCCCGTTAAATTGAGAAAACCCTGGTATGTGTGGAATTATTGGGATCATTAGTCAAAAGCCTGTTGCGCAGGTGATCTACGATGGTTTACTGGTGCTGCAGCACAGGGGCCAGGACTCCGCGGGCATAGTCGTCTGCGACGGCAACAAATTGAATTTGCGTAAGGGCAATGGACAGGTCAGTGATGTATTCCATACGCGGCACATGCTCGATCTGGTCGGCAATATGGGCATAGGGCATGTTCGCTATCCAACCGCAGGATGCGCGTCCTCCGCCGAAGCGCAGCCATTTTATGTCAATTCACCTTATGGCATAACGCTTGCGCATAATGGCAATCTTAATAATGTAGACGAACTCAAGCGGGGATTGTACCAGTCGGATTTGCGCCACATCAACACCAGTTCAGATTCCGAGGTGTTGTTGAATGTGCTGGCGCATGAGTTGCATAAATCAGGTACGCTCGATCTTACAGCGGATGAGATTTTTACCGCGGTGAGCGAAACCCATGCGCGTATCGAGGGAGCCTATGCCGTGATCGCGATGCTCACCGGTAAAGGAATCCTCGGGTTTCGTGATCCCTGTGGGATTCGCCCGATCGTATACGGAAAGCGCGAAACCGATGAAGGTCCCGAGTATATGATAGCCTCCGAAAGTGTTGCGTTACAGACTTCGGGGTACGATCTAATAGCAGATTTGAAGCCTGGGGAAGCTATTTTTATTGATACCCGGGGTAACATCAATTTAAAACAATGCGCCCAATCGGCCCGTCTAAATCCCTGTATATTTGAGTATGTTTATCTGGCGAGGCCAGATTCAATCATCGATGATATCTATGTCTATAAAGCCCGTCTGCGTATGGGCGTCAAGCTGGGGCGTAAAATATTACGCGAAATGCCGGAACACGATATCGATGTGGTAATCCCGATTCCAGATACCAGTCGGCCCTCGGCGATGGAGCTGGCTTACCACCTGGGGGTTAAATATCGGGAGGGTTTTATCAAGAACCGCTACATTGGCCGGACCTTTATGATGCCGGGACAGAAAATGCGTAAACAGTCGGTGCGGCGTAAGCTTAACGCGATCGATATCGAATTTAAGGGTAAGAATGTTTTACTGGTAGATGACTCTATCGTGCGCGGCACGACGTCGCAGCAAATTATACAAATGGCCCGTGATGCAGGTGCCAACAAGGTGTATATCGCGTCGGCAGCACCCCCGGTCCGTTTTCCCAACGTTTATGGCATTGATATGCCTGCAGCCGAAGAGTTGATTGCGCATAACCGTAGTGAGGCTGAAATTGCCGAAATAATCGGTGCAGACTGGTTAATTTATCAGGATCTGGATGATTTGATCGACGCGGTACAAAAAGGTAACCGGTCGATTACTGAATTTGATTGCTCCTGTTTTGACGGCAAGTATGTGACCCAAACTATCGACAAGGATTATCTCGACAAGATCAGCGATATTCGCCGCGATTCGGCGAAGGATAATAATGGTGATCAAAAGCTAAACCTGGTCGGCATGGATTTACATAACAACATTTAAGGAACCTCTAATGTTGTGGTCGGAACTCTACAATTTGGTGCTCGATAAATTACCCGGTACTTCGCTACTGACGGACCAACGGCCATTCATATATATCGATACGCGAAAGCAGCTATTACACTGGATCGATATTGACCAGGCAGGCAATAAAACCTATTCGGTATCGACAGCTAGCAACGGTCTCGGCAACCGCATCGATAGTTGTAAAACCCCAATCGGGATTCACTGTATCAAGCAAAAAATTGGTGCCGGCGAACCGCTCGGAATGGTGTTTAGCGCGCGCCAGGCTACTGGACGAGTCAGCAATAAAACCGATAATCGTGAAGAGGATGAGATTACATCGAGGATACTCTGGCTCGATGGCATGGAGCAGGGTTTTAACAAGGGTGGTGATCACGATAGTTCTTCACGTTATATCTATATCCATGGAACCTCGGACGAAAAGCGCATCGGGGAACCCGTGTCGGCTGGCTGTATCCGCATGAAAAATACCGATGTGATAGACTTGTTTGACCAGGTAGTTGTCAATGATGTGGTTATAATTCAATAGTTTATGAAATTTTCGGCTGGTCGACCCGTAGCCACTATTGTGAGTTAATTAGCCAGAGGTTCCTAAAGTAAAAATAGCATACGAGCGCCTGGCTCGGTCCATCGCATGATTTCTACGATTACAGGCAGGATCACGCTTGACATAAGCTAGACTTGGCCTTAGTGTTCATTCCACAGCGCTGATTTGTTTCTCGGCTTGCAGGCGCTGACGGTTCTACCCGGGTAGAGTCCAGAAATAAATGTGCTAAAGAGGGTGATCGTAACATTACTCCGTAATCTCATCTCCCTCCCGAGTTATATTTGGGAGCCTTATCGTGACTATCGATTCCTACCAGTTTGACACCCTCGCGGTGCGCGCCGGGCATCAGCGGACCGGCGAAAACGAACACAGCGAACCCATATTTACTACCTCGAGCTTCGTATTTGACAATGCGTCTCAGGCTGCTGCCCGGTTTAGTGGCGACGATCCGGGCAATATTTATTCACGCTTCACCAATCCGACGGTACGGATTTTCGAACAACGCCTGGCCGCGTTAGAGGGCGGTGAGAGTTGTGTTGCCACCGCGTCCGGTATGGCAGCGATCATGGCGATCTGTATTGCCTTGCTGGAAGCAGGGGACCACCTGGTTTCATCGCGTTCGGTCTTCGGTACGACGACAGTACTGTTTGATCGCTATTTGCCGCGCCTCGGAATCGAGACCAGCTTGATCGACATGACCGATCTCGATGCCTGGAAGGCGGCGATCCGCCCTAATACACGATTATTGTTTATCGAGACGCCATCCAATCCGCTGACCGAAGTGGCCGATATTACTGAACTGGCGGACCTGGCTCATGAACATGGCTGCCTGTTGGTAGTCGATAACTGTTTTTGTACCCCAGCGCTGCAAAAACCGTTGCAGCTGGGTGCTGATTTGATCGTGCATTCGGCGACCAAGTATCTCGATGGGCAGGGCCGGATCGTCGGTGGTGCCGTGGTCGGAGATAAACAACGCGTGGGTGAAGAAATTTATGCCGCGATCCGAACCACCGGGCCAACCATGAGTCCGTTCAATGCATGGGTTGCGCTCAAGGGTCTTGAAACCCTGTCGCTGCGCATGAAAGCGCATTCCGAAAACGCAATCGAGCTAGCCCGTTACCTGTCGGATCATCCCGCCGTGGAGCAGGTGTATCATCTCGGGTTGCCATCGCATCCGCAATATGATCTGGCCAAAAAGCAGCAAAGCGGATTCGGCGGAATAGTTTCCTTTGTCGTCAAGGGCGGCCGAGAAAAGGCGTGGCGAGTCATAGATAACACCAGTTTAGTGTCGATTACCGCCAATCTTGGCGATGTCAAAACCACGATCACGCATCCAGCGACAACTACCCATGGTCGAGTGAGTGATGAGATAAAGGCACAGACTGGAATTAGTGAAGGCTTGATTCGCATCGGCGTCGGATTAGAGTCGATAGACGATATTATCGCGGATCTGGATCAGGGTCTTTCTGCCTGACCAACCATGCCGGAAATTTTATTTCAGCATCTTCAAGACGCGTTACTGGATAAAGATCCGAGGCGCAAGTGCGACTCCGTCGCAATGATTTTTGCCCGCTGGGGGAAGGAGCAACTAGTTCGGGATACAGGATTCCCGACCTTGCCGATCGACACGCCGGGCAAACCCGAGTTACCCCGGTTAGTCGATCCACGTCAGCTGAGTCGGCGCACAACATCCAGTCGTGAAGGACGAATCAGTCTGCTGCATGCTTTCGCCCACATTGAATTTAATGCGATTAATATTGCACTCGATGCCGCCTATCGATTTCGCCAGATGCCCGATCAATTTGTCAGTGACTGGTTGTTGGTTGCCTGTGAGGAGGCGAAGCATTTTAATCTGCTAAGCGAGTATCTGTGCGATCAGGGGTCTTTCTATGGGGAGCTGGATGCACATGCTGGATTGTGGGATATGGTGTGCAAAACCCGACACGATGCATTGCACCGGATGGCCCTGGTGCCGCGAGTCATGGAGGCCCGTGGCCTCGATGTCACTCCCGGCATGATAAAACGATTCACCGATATCGGTGACCATCGAGCGGTGGACATATTACAGGTGATATACCGTGATGAAGTAGGTCATGTACGGATCGGCAATCACTGGTTTCAATATTTATGTCGGCAGCGCGGGCTCAATCCAATCGATACCTTTCGTGAGTTGGTCGATATCTACCTAAAAGGGAAACTACGCGGACCATTCAACTGGCAAGCCAGACTGGAAGCCGGGTTTGAAGCGGCAGAGTTAAAGGCGATGGAGCAGGGGCTAACGCAACAATAGTGCTATTGGTAGGTTGCTACCCTGGAATCGTGTAACTCGAATCCGACCGGACTGCTCCAACTAAGATAACTAGGAAGCGGGTTCCAGTCTCCAAGCACGTATCGCGTACGTGAGCGTTGCTTGTACCGGTGAATTCCCGGACGGTGGGTATGACCGTGGATCATTACCTCGGCATCATGCTGATCGAACCAGGATTCGACTGTGGTTAGATTGACATCCATGATCTCTACCGTCTTTTGCAGCATTGCGGCGATGCTGTCAGCGCGTAATCCAGCTCCGATTTGTTGGCGTTCGAGCAGTGGTTTTGCTAAAAAATTCGATTGCCAGTCGGGATTACGTACCTGTGAACGAAAGGCCTGATAGTCATGATCGTCGGTGCACAGCACGTCACCGTGCAGTAGTACCACGCGTTGCCCACCAAGATTCAGGCTCACTGGTTCGCTAATGATTTCAAACCCAGCGCGTTTCGCCATCCCATCGCCAAGCAGGAAATCCCGATTACCGGCAAGAAAATAAGTTTTCGTGGTTTTCGACAAGTGGCTCAGGCTGTCGATAATCTCGCTAAAGCCGGGTATCGGGTCGTCGTCACCCAGCCAGATCTCGAACAAATCGCCGAGAATATATAAAATTTGCGCAGACGAGGCCCGCTTATCAATAAAATTCAGCAGGTTTGTGGTGATCTCCGGTCTGGACGTATCGAGATGGCAGTCCGAAATAAATAAATATTCGTCGGTCATCCGGGCTACAATCGACTGACCCCGGTAATGGTGATGATGGCAACCGGGACGTCCTGATGACCGCCCTTATTGCCAGTTTCTACCTTTGCCATAGCATCGACGACATCCATGCCGTCGGTGACCTTGCCAAACACGGCGTAACCCCAGCCTTTTGAAGATTCACTACTAAAATTAAGAAACCCATTATCGCTATGATTGATAAAAAACTGCGAGGTAGCCGAATGCGGGTCGCCGGTGCGAGCCATCGCCAGTGTTCCCCGGAAATTTTTTAATCCATTGTTCGCCTCATTTTCAATCGGTGCACGAATACCCGGCTTGTCTTGCATATCGGCGGTGATGCCGCCGCCCTGAATCATGAAATTGGGTATCACCCGGTGGAATATGGTGTCGACAAAATAGCCATCTTCCACATAAGCGAGAAAGTTGGCACTGGAATTAGGCGCATTTTTTGCGTCGAGCTCGATGGTGATGTTACCCATCGTCGTTTCGATTAATACCCGTGGGTTGTCTGCAGTTTCGTCGTTCATGGATTTTGTACCTTTAAGTGGGGAAAATAAAACCAGGGACAGAATCGCTGCAAGCACAACCGCCAGCGGGAGTAGCGTTTTCTTC